>SYAK01000189.1 GCA_005788935.1 Pseudomonadota bacterium | reverse complement strand
TGCAGAAGACGACGCAGACATCCGCCGCGGTCTCGCCGAGGTCCTCGAGTCCGAGGGCTACGCCATCATCGAGGCCCCCGATGGCAATGCCGCCATCGCCGCCTTCGAGGCGGAGGAGCCTGAGGTCGCGCTGCTCGACATCATGATGCCGGGCAAGAACGGTTACGACGTCTGCCGCGAGATGCTCAAGCGCAAGCCGGGCCTGCCGGTCATCTTCATCTCCGCGAAATCCGAGGAGATTGATCGGGTCATCGGGCTCGAGCTCGGGGCCGACGACTTCATCTCGAAACCCTTCGGCGTCCGCGAGGTCATCGCCCGCATCCGGGCTGTCACGCGCCGCGCCTTTGCGGTCCGCAGCGCGGATCGACGGGAGCCCGAGCGGGTCGAGATGGGACTGCTCGAGCTCTTTCCGCAGCAGCTCCGCGCCCGCCGCGGCGAAGAGGCCATCGAGCTCTCATTGCGCGATGTCCGCATTCTGTTACTGCTGGTTCGGGAGCGCGGCAAGGTCGTGACGCGCGAGATGCTCTTCAACGAGTGCTGGGACATGAAGTACCTGCCGAACTCGCGCACGATCGATCAGCACATCTCGAAGCTGCGCAAGCGCGTGGAACTCGACCCGCAGGCCCCTGATCTCATTCGGACCGTGCACGGCGCAGGTTACCGCTTCGAGTGATTTTACAGATGCGCGATCCCGCCTGAGCTGGGGGGTCGCGCGTCACCGGGCGTCACGACGGTGCTTGTCGCGGGAGAGTCCGCGACGTAACGTGCAGCAGCCCGACCAGCCGCTTCCCGCTCAGCTGGTCGGCTGCCTTCGCCCTGACGATTCGCGTGAGCCGGACTGGCTGGCGGGGCACGACCTGCGCCCGTCAGACCGATGGGCCTCCCGAGGAACCCCCATGCTCAGCTTTGCCTCCGGCACGTCAGCGACCGCCGACACCGGCCGCGCCGCCATCGCCGCGCTCGAGGACGCCCTGCGCGACCTCGACGCGACGGAGGTCCGGGCGGTCATGTTCCACGCGACGATGGGCCACGACCCGAAGAAGGCCCTCGACGCGCTGCGCGGGCGGCTTCCGGGCGTCCATATCGTCGGCTGCTCCTGCGCGGGCATCATCGGCCGCGACGGCGCCAACGAGTCCTTGCGCGCCCTCGGACTGATGGCCATCGCGGGCCCGAAGGACGAAATCGGGCTCGTCCGGACCGACGGCTTCTTCGGGCACAATTCCTTCGCGAAGTCGGCCGAGCTCGCGCGCGAGCTGGTGGCGGCCGCGCCAGGCGTCAACGCCATCATGATGATCGCCCCGGGCATCGACGTGGCGATGGACGACGCCATCGCGGGCGTCGAGTCGGTCGTCGGACCGCATGTCACGGTCTTTGGCGGCACGTCGAGCGACAACAGGAAGGGCATCGCGACGTGGCAGGTCATCGACGACGGCGTCTACGAACACGCCGCCTTTCTGATTGGTTTCGCGGACCCGACCCTGCGGCTCGAGACGCAGGCGACCCACGGTTTTGTCGCGGCGGGCGTCGAGCTCGAGGTGACGCGGGCGACGGGCAACCAGGTCCATGAACTCGATGGCGAGCCCGCATGGCGCGCCTACACCCGCGCCCTCGGGCTCCCCGAGACGGCCACGCCGGGCGACACCATCCCGCCAGGCGCCCTCGGCGTCGCGCTCTCGCCCGCGCTCGCGGCCCAGTACGGCGACACCCACATCCTGCGGGTCATCACCCGCCGCGATCCCGACGGCACGCTCTACATGCCGGTCAGCTGCGCGGTCGGCACGCGTCTCTCGCTGATGCGGCGCGACGAGGACCGCATCTTCGGCAACCTCGACGTCACGATGGGCCAGCTCATCGCGCGGACGGGCGGCCTGCGCCCCGTCGCCGTCTTCCAGACCGACTGTGGGGCCCGCGGGCGCCTGATGCTCGACCGCGTGTCGAAGGACGAGATCGTCGCCAACATGCAGCGGCCGCTCTTCGGCGACACCTGCGGCCCGTGGCTCGGCATGTACGGCTTCGGCGAGCTGACCATCCTCGGCGGGCGGAACATGTTTCACAACTACACGACATCGCTCTATATCTTCACAAGGCCCCCCGCCTGAGGCGGGCTGGACGCCATGAACAGCGATGACCAGCGGGAGCTCCTCGGCCGCCTGCTCGCGGTGCAGCAGCAGAACATCGATCTGCGCGCGCGCCTCGACCTCGAGCATCAGGCGGGCGAGGGCTTCCTTCGGTTCGGCGAGCGGGCGCTCAACCTCGACGGGCTCCTCGCCTTCTGGGAGCTCGCCGCCGAGGAGACGGTCTCGACCTTCGGCACCGAGAGCGCGCTCGTGCTGCGTCTCGAGGATGACGGCGGCACGACCCTGTGTGCCACGAGCTGCCTTGACCGCGTCGAGCCAGCGGAGCTCGTGGCGCTCGGGGCCTGTGTTCGGCGCGGGCTGCGCGAGCGCCGCGGCTACGGGGAGTCGCCGACGCTCCCCACGCTCGATGGGCGACCGACCGCCTTCGCGTTGACCGCAGGCTTCCGGGACCGTTCCCCCGATGGCGGGCAATATGCCATCGTCGGTGTCGTCTCGGTCGAGAAGCGGCCCTTCTATCCCCCGATGGACGAGAAGCTCGGGCCGCTGTTCGCAGCCTTTGCAAATCACGCCGCGGCACTTCAGCAGCATATCCGCGTCACATCTGCAGCGCGCACGGTCGCAGCCCAGATGCAGCGCCTGGCGGAGGTCGCGAACCGCACCTCGAACGCGGTCGTCGTCGCGGACGCGGCCGGGCGCATCGAGTGGGTCAACGAGAGCTTCGAGCGCCTTACGGGCTGGCCGCTCGCCGAGGTGCGCGGGCGCCGCCCAGGTGATTTCCTTCAGGGTCCCGCGACCTCGCTCGCGTGTCGCCAGACGATGTCGGCCGGCATCAGGGCCTGGGCGCCGTTCGACCTTGAGGTCGTCAATTCCGCGCGTGACGAACGCCAGTATTGGGTTTACATCGAGACGCGGGTGATTCACGACGAGCGGGGCGCGCCGACCGGCTTCGTCGCGGTCGAGACCGACATCACGGAGCGCCGCCTCAACGCCCTTCAGGACGCGCTCGCACAGGCGGTCGCCGCCGAGCTGCTCGCTGGGTCGTCGTTTGACGCCACCGTCGCGCAACGACTCGCCGAGACGCTCGTCGGGACACTCGCGTCCGTGGGCGCGCAGGCGGCCCACATCTGGGTCGTGGAGCCGCAGCGAGACGCCCTCCACCCGCTCGCGGGGGCCACGGCGCCCGGTCTCGGGGAGGCGGGGGCGGCATTTCTCAGGACGACGCGCGCGCTCGCCTTCGTCCGCGGCGCGACGCCCACGCCAGGGGTCGGGGTCCCGGGGGCTGTCTGGGGCAGTGGCGCTGGCATTTTCTGACGGACTTGCGCGACGCCCGATACGCCTCCAGGCGCGTCAACGTCGCCGCGGCCGCGGGCATCGACGGGCTCTGTGCGGCGCCGCTGCTTGGCCCCCGCGGTGTCATCGGCGTCCTCGAGGTCGGGAGCGCGCGCGGCTCGGTGGGGTTCGAGCGTCTGCCTGCCATGCTCAAGCGCGTGGCCGAGCAGGTCGCGTCCTTCATGCTGCAGGATGAGAGCCGGCGCGCCTTCCTGCTCGTCTTCGAGCAGAGCCCTGACGGCATGTTGCTCGTCGACGCCGCGGGGCGTGTCCTCGCGGCCAACGCGCGCGCCTCCACGATGTTCGGCCCCCTTGGCGGGCGCGGCATCGACGGCCTCATCGCAGGCGGTCTCGCGCTCGTCACGGGCGCGATGGGGGAGGCTGACGGGGTCGCGCGTGCGGCGGTCGCGGCGCTGCACAACCGCGAGGCCTTCGGTGCGGGCGGCGAGACGTTCTCGGCCGAGGTCAGCGTGTCGGCGACCCCGGGGTCCTCGACGCAGGCGGCGATCATCGCGGTGCGCGACCTGACGGAGCGACACCGGATGGAGGCTGCGGTGGCGCAGTCGCTGCGCGAGAAGGAGACGCTGCTGAAGGAGATCCACCACCGGGTGAAGAACAACCTGCAGATTATCTCGAGCCTGTTCATGCTGCAGGTCGAGCAGATGCCGTCGCCCGAGGCGCGCCAGCTGCTCGAGGAGAGGGTCCAGCGGGTGCGCTCGATGGCGTTGATTCATCAACAGATTTACGGTGGGGACTCGCTCGAGCGCATCGATCTCGCGATCTACACGAGCCAGCTCGCCAGCTCACTGCAGAACGCGCTCGCCCCCGACGCCGGCCTGCGGCTCGAGACCGAGCCTATCGAGGTGACCGTTGAGCACGCCGTCCCCCTCGGCCTCATCCTGAACGAGCTGATCACGAACGCCTTCAAGACGGGGCGCCTCCCGAGGGCGGGTCCCCGCCGCAGGTCCTCGTCACCATCCGGCTCGCCGATGGCCTGCTCGACCTCGCCGTGCGCGACAGCGGGCCAGGCCTCCCGCCCGACTTCGACCCGACGACCGCGACGAGCCTCGGTCTGCTGCTCGTCGACACGCTGTCGCGCCAACTGCGCGGGCAGCTCACAGTGACGAACGAGCAGGGCGCGGTCTTCCGCCTGCGCTGCAGCCTCGAGGGGCCGCCGCGACCGACCTGAGCCGCCTGCTCAGGCCTCCCAGAAGCGCTCGCCCGCATCGGCCATCTGGCGCAGCAGGGCTGGGGGGGCGAAGCGGGGACCCGCGTCGGCGGCGAGGCCTTCGAGGCGCGTGACGGCTTGCGCCAGCCCACGCCGGTCAAGCCACGCGAGTGGTCCGCCCGAGCCCGGCGCAAATCCGAGCCCGAAGACCGCGCCGACCTCGGCGTCGCGTGGCGCGCGCAGGGTGCCAGCCTCGAGACATCGGACCGCCTCGACGACCTGTGCATACATCAGGCGGTCCTGAATGTATTGAAATCCCGTGTGCGACGGCCGCGCCCCGACGAGCCCGCGGAGTCCGGACCACAGCGTGCGATCGGAGCCCGAGTAGTCGTAGAAGCCCGCGCCCGCGGCCTTGCCAGCTCGCCCGTGATCCTCTACGAGGGCGCGCAGGAGGCGCACCCCCGGTTCATCGGCGAGGCGCTCCCCCGTGTATTTCTCGCGCTGCACAAGGCCATGCAGACCGAGGCGCAGGGTCACCTCGTCGAAGACCTTGAGCGGCGGCATCACCATGCCAGCGGCGCGCGCGGACTGCTCGACGAGGACGGGGTCGTGGCCCTCGGCGACGAGGGTCACCGCCTCCATGAGGTACGCCCCGAAGACGCGCGTCGTGTAGAAGCCGTAGCCGTCGTTGACGAGGATCGGCAGCTTGCCGAGGGCCTGCACGAAGGCCACGCAGCGGCCGATCGTCGCGTCCGACGTCGCGGGTCCGGCGACAAGCTCGACGAGCGGCATCTTCTCGACGGGGGAGAAGAAGTGGAGGCCGATGAACCGGTCGGGGTGTGCCGAGGCCTGCGCGAGGTGGCCGATGGGGATGGCCGACGTGTTCGAGGCCCAGACGGCCGTCTCGGCGAGGTGCGGCTCGAGGGCCCGCGTGACGGCGTGCTTGACCGCGTCGTCCTCGACGACCGCCTCAATGACGAGGTCACAGCCCGCGACCGCTGCGTCGTCGAGTGCGTAGGCGATGCGCCCGAGCAGGGCCGCGCGCGCCTCCGGACTCAGGTGCTTCCGCCTCGCGGCCTCGGCTTCGCAGTGGGCGCCTGCGGTGGTCAGGGCCTCCGCGCGGACATCCTTCAGGACGACCGAGAGCCCCTTGTCGGCACAGGCGAAGGCGAGGCCCGCCCCCATCATGCCTGCGCCGAGGATCGCGACCCGCTTGAAGCCGTGTTCGGCCGCGCGCGGCAGACCGTCGGCCTTCATCGCGGCGTTGCGATGGTACCAGTTCGTCCGCGTGACGTCCTTCGCGTGGTCGGACACGGCGCAGCGCGTGAAGTAGCGCCCTTCGATTTCGAGGGCCCGGTCGAACGGGACCTGTGCGCCTTCATGGATCGCGCAGATGGCGGCCTCGACCTGCGGCATCGTGCGCGCGACCTTGCGGAGGGTCATGGCGCAGGCCACGAGGAACAGCTGCCGCGCCTCGGTCGAGTCAGGCGCGGCGCCGGGATAGCGGAAGCCCTTCAGATCCCAGGGCTGCTGTGCCTTCGGGTTGGCGGCGATGAAGGCGTGGGCCGCCTCGGTCAGCGCCTCGACGGTCGGGAAGAGCGCGTCGACCATGCCGAGAGACAGGGCCTTCGGCGCCCGCACCGGCTCGCCCTGGGTGATGTGCTCGACCGCCCTCTGCAGACCGATGAGGCGCGGCAGGCGCTGCGTCCCGCCAGCGCCGGGGATGAGGCCGAGGTTCACCTCGGGCAGGCCGACCTGAAGGCGCGCATCGTCGAGGGCGAAGCGCTTGTGGCAGGCGAGGGCGAGCTCGTAGCCTCCGCCGAGGGCCGAGCCGGTCAGCGCGCACACGACTGGCACGCCGAGTTGCTCGACGCTGCGGAAGAGCCGATTGAGATCCGCCACGTACGCTGACGTCGCGGCCGGGTCGCGCATCGGGAAGAGGCTGTCGATGTCGGCGCCAACGCAGAAATTCTTGTGGGCCGAGGTGAGGATGATCCCACGCAGCCCGTCGCGCGCCTTCGTCCAGCCAAGGGCGGCCGCGAGCCCCTCGGCCATCGCGCGATCCACCTTGTTGACGCGGCCAGGCATCGCGAAGGTCAGGGTCACGACGCCGCGCCCGACGTCGAAGGCGGCCTCGAAGGCTTCGTTCCGATACGCGTTCTCGGGCTGCATCAGGACCTCTCCGCGAAGGGCAGGTGTTTTCAATTCAAACATTCGTTGGGGACGCATGGGGCCGAGCGCATGCCGCCCCGCGAGGACCGGTGCGGTTGCACCGCGTGGGGCTCAGACCCGCTCGATGATCGTGGCGATGCCCAT
>SYAK01000188.1 GCA_005788935.1 Pseudomonadota bacterium | reverse complement strand
CGGCCTGCTTCCGGTTCTTCGGCGCGGGCTCGGGCTCGGCCTGCTTCCGGTTCTTCGGCGCGGGCTCGACCTCGACCGCCTTCTTCGCGGCCTTTCCCGCCAGCGCCACCGCCTCGGTCTTTTTCCCGCCCGCCTTCGGCTTCGGCGCCTCGTCCTCGTCCTCGCGCGCGCCCTTGCCGCCCTTGGCCACCTTCTTCCCGCTGCGACCCTTGCCAGCGTCCTCGGTCGCCTCGGGGGCCGCCGCGGGGGCCTCCTCCTCCTCGCCGTCGCCGTCCTCGCCCTCGCCCTCGAGCTCAAGCTCGAGCTCACCGTCGTCGTCGAAGCCGATCTCGTCGCCGATGTCGACGGGCACAAGCTCGGCCTCGACCGCCTCGTCGCCAACCTCGGGCACGTCCTCCTCGGCGAGGTCGACCTCGATGTCCTCCTCGTCGAGATCGTCCTCGAACTCGTCGAGCTCGAGCCCCTCGAAGTCGAAGTCGTCGATGTCGTCGTTGCCGGCCGCGCCCGCTGTCGTGTCTTCGCTACGGATATCCTTGCGGATCTTGCCTTTGAGCAGGTCGCCGATGCGGTCCTTGCGCCGCGCCTCGTCCTCCTCGGGCTTCGCCATCGCGCGGACCGGGGCCATGGGGGCGCCCCCCTTCGTGGCTTGCCGCAGGATCATGCGGTCGACCGTGACGAGCAGCTCGAACTCGAGGTCCACGTCGAGCTCGGCCTCTTCGAGGTTCTTCACGTTCAGGAAGAACCGCTTCGCCTTCGGCACGGGGCGATTCCCCGGGTACGTCACGATGATTCGCCCGGTTTCGGTGACCATGTTGTAGGTCTCCTGTTCCCGGATGAAGTCGCGGAACTGCTGGATCTCGAAGCGCCCATCCCGGCGAGGCTTGATCGGGAAGCGCGTCGTCGGCGGGTTTTGATCGAGCGCCCAGGAGCGGCACTCACCGGCCTGCGAGCAGCCGTCGAGCGGATCGTCGCTCGTGACCTCCTCGATCGGGATGCAGCTCGGTGCCTTGTCTTCCCACATGCCGAAGCAGGTGTACGCGTTCGGCGACCCGGGCTGCAGGATGTACGGCTGGAACCGGCTCGTGACCGACCCCACCCCGAGACCGGGCACGCCAGCGCTCCAAAGTCCGCCCCCGCCGCCTGCGCCATTGCCCTGACTCATCTGCCTCACCTCGCGTCCGCGTCATCCGTGGGTCGTGCCCACCCGTGACATGTGACCACTGTCCTGACCGCCTCGCCACCCGCCAGTTGAACGCTCTCTGGGGCTTCGCGGCCCGACACGATACATCACCCGCTGGTCGGAGGCAAGGTCCTGACGACCGGAAACTTCCCTGCGTGGCCGCGCGCGGTGCAAGCTTGCGCTCCCGCTGGCGGTGCCGCGGATCGGAGGTCGTGATGTCGTTCCTCATCGCAGGTGCCACCGGGCTCGTCGGTGGCGAGGCCCTGCGGCTCGCCCTCGCGGACGCAGCGCTCGGCCCCATCGTCGCACCGACCCGCCGCCCGCTCGCGCTGGCCGTCCCGGGCGGGCGCCTCACGAACCCCGTCGTCGACCTCGCCAATCCGCCCGCGTCCATCTTCGACGGCGTCGACGCTATCGCCTGTGCGCTCGGCTCCACCCGCCGCAAGGCCCGTGCCGAGGCCACCCGGGAGGGTACCCCGACGTCGGCGGAGGCCGCCTTCCGCGCCCGCGATCCCGAGCTCATCCTGGCCTTCGCCCGCGCGGCTCGCGCCGCTGGCGTCGCCCGCATCGCTTTCGTCTCCTCGGTCGGTGCTGACGCCCAGGCCCGCAGCCTCTATCTCAGGACGCGCGGCGAGCTCGAGCGGGACCTCGCTGGCCTCGGCTTCACCGCGCTGACCATTCTGCGCCCGTCCTTCCTCGACGGCCCTCGCAGCGAGTCACGTCCGCTCGAGCGCCTCGGGCTCGGGCTCGCCCGCCTCCTGCGGCCACTCACGCCGCCGCGCTATCGACCCATCTCCGCCGCCGTCGTCGCCGCCGCCCTGCTCGCGTCCCTCGCCGCCGCGCGTTCGGGCGTCACCATCCTCGAGTCCGAGCAGATCGCAGCGGGCGCCCTCCGCGCCTAGCGTTGCTCGCGCGCGGCCCGCCGCATTCACCCCGAGGCCCGCGCGACCTTCCGGGGCCCGAAACGCGAAGAGGCGAGGGGCCCTGCTGGCCACCTCGCCTCATCACAACCTTCGCGCGGCTGTCGCCGACGGCGTTCGCGTGCGGTCAGGCGCTCACTTGAACACGCGCTCGCGGCGCGAGGTCTGCACGTTCGGCAACAGCTCCTTCTTCAACTCGAGCATGCGGCTGAACTTCGCCTCACCACGCACGTTCGAGTAGAGCGTCGTCGGCTTCTTGATCTCGCCGTCGATCAGCTGGTCGGAGAAGTCGTAGAACTTCGACTTCGAGTCGGCCGCCGAGGCCGTCGACGTGATTGCCGACAGCGCCACCACCACGATCATTCCAAGCTTCTTCATCGCACATCTCCTCGTGTGTCAGGTCGCTGTCGTCACTCGGCTGTCTCGGGAGGCGTCTCGCCGCCACCCTCGCCACCCTCGCCACCTTCGGCCGACGGCTCTTCGGGCGGGGGCTCCATCATGGCCTTGAGGCCGCCGTTCTTGATGATGTCCTTGAGGCTGAAGATCGTCTTGCCGATCTTGTCCGCCTCGTCCGCCACCAGCTTGCCATGCTTCAGGTAAAGCTCATAGTACCGGACCGCTCCCTCGAGATCCTGCAGACGGTTCTGGCAGGTCTCGGCCGCCCGCTTGTAGAGGTGCGCCTTGTCCGGGCGCTCGCCCACGAGGCGGTCATAGCACTCAAGTGCCTTCTTGAACTGCGCATTCCGGTCGTTCGCAGATCCGCCGAGGCCGTAGATCGCGTCGCAGCGGCCCGACTTCGCCTCGGTGTTCTTCGGCTGCTGCTTCAGCACGAGGTCGTAGTGCGACAGGGCCTGCGTGTAGTCGAGGTGCTCGAGCAGCATGGCGGCGATGTTCATGCGCACCTCCATGTTGTCGGCGTCGTACTCGAGCGCCTTCTGGAAGTGACGCATCGCGAGCGGGCGCTGCTCGAGCTTGATGTAGGTGTAGCCAAGGTTCGTGTGGGCTTCGGTCGACGCGGGGTCCTCGCGGAGGACCTTGTTCTCGAAGATCCACTTCGCCATCAGGTACTTGTTCTGCTTCAGGTTGATGAGGCCGCGGGTGTTGAGGCCCGTGACGTTCGTCGGCTCGACATAGAGCACCTCGCGCACGTAGCGCTCGGCCGCCTCGATGTCGTCCTGCATCAGGTAGTACACGGCCATCGCGTTGTTCACCGCGACGTTCGTCGGCTCGGTCGCGAGCAGGCCGTCAAGCCGTGACTTCGCGCGCTGCAGGTGGCCAGTCGCCGCCGACTCGTCCCCAAGGAAGCGCGCCGTCCGCGCCTTGCCGAGATAGACCTTGGCGATGTAGGCGCTCGCCGAGGCGTTGCCCGGGTTCTTCTCGAGCGCCTCCTCGTACACCTCGAGGGCCTCGTCGCCCTTGCCGATGCGCTCGAGCGCCTGCCCCCAGTTGAAGAAGGCCTCGAGGAACTTCGGGTCCTCGTCGGCCGCGTCCTCGAAGAACTCGATCGCGCGCTTGAAGTCGGGCTTCTCGGACGAGACGGCCGCGACGCCCTTGCGGAAGTCGTCTTGCGCCTCCTTCTTCACGCCGTCGAGGTAGACCGGCGCCTTGACCTCCTCGATCTTGCGGACCGTGAAGTCGTCATCGCCGCCACCCGCGCCACCCGCGCCACCGCCCCCGTCGCGCTCGCCGACGCGCACAGGGCGCGTGCCAGGCAGGCTGTCGTCGTCCTCACCGCCGCCGCCCGTGCCACCCGATGAGGCGCAGCCAGACGTGAGGCCCATGAGGCCGAGTCCGAATCCGAAGGCGACCCAACGTCCCACGATGAGCTTGCGCATCACTTGTCCCCCTTCTGCTCGCCCGCGCCATCCTTGGACCCGTCCACGTGGCTGTGCGGCTTCTCCCCGCCGTGCGTGTGGAGCGAGCTCTCGTTCTTCAGGTAGTCCACGACCTCGGAGCCGCGGCGGACGATCTTGATGAAGCTCGTCGAGAGCACCGTGTCGCGCGTCTTGTCAGGCTGCGTCTCGAAGTGGGCGAGCGGGAACTGGTCCTTGTTGACCTTCGCCGCCGCCTCGGCCGAGAGGCGCGACCACTTGTTGTAGACGCCGTCCGAGACGGCCTTCTTCAGCGCGATGGTGAAGGCGGTCAGCGCCTTCTCCTGAGCTGGGGCCGCCATCTCCTCGAGGGCGAAGCGGTACTCGTCCTCCTGCTCGGGCTCGAGGCCGGGCGGGGGCGGCGCGTTCATCAGGGTGTCGTAGAACTCGTCGTAGATCTTGCCGATTCGATAGGCCGACGCGGCGCCCATGCCCTTGTCCTGGAAGTCGAGGACGCGCCCGAAGGACTCCTCGCACGCCTTGAGGGCCTCGGCCTTCGCCTTCAGCGTCTTGCCGAGCAGGTTCATGTCGAACTCGCCGCCGCGGCTGAGCGCCTCGACCTTCAGCACGCTGTAGTCGTCATAGGCGTACTCGGCGAGCTCGAAGTACGCGAGCGCTGCGTAGGCCTTCGTCGCCTCGTCTGGCGGAGGGGCGCCCTTGTCCTTGGCCTTCATGAGGGTCTCCCAACCCTTCGTGACGCGCTTGAACAGGCCTTCGACGGTCTTGCGATGCTTCGCCTTGTCGGCCTTCTTGTAGGCGACACCCGAAGCCGCGAGCGCTCGCAGCTCGTAGGCGCTGTCCTTCTTCCCATAGGCCTTCGCGATCTTCTCGTACGCCTTCGCAGCCGCGAGGACGGCCTCGGGGGTCTTCTTGTACTCAAGCACGACGGCCGACTGGAACGCCACGACCTGCACGTCGGGGCGGTCACCGTAGATCTTCGTGTACGTCGTGAAGACCTCGTGGGCCCGGTCGTAGTCCTCGAGCGCCTCGTACAGGATGCCCGCGTCCCGGTATGCGTCGGCGGCCCGCTTGGCGGCCGTCGGGTTCGACTTGAACGAGGTCTTGAACTGCTGCATCCCCATGAAGGCCTCGGCGGCCTTCGCGAACTCGGTCTGGCTCTCGTACAGGATGCCGATCGCGGCCTGGGCCTGAACGGCGACCTCCATGTCCTTGTACTGGGCGATGACGCGCTCGTAGGCCTCGACGGCCTGTGGGAAGCGCCGCGCGATTTCGTGGATGGCGCCGATGTTGAAGAGCGCCTTCGACGCGACCTCGCGGTTCTTCTTGCCGAACTCGTCAACGATCTCCTGCTGTTCCTTGACGGCCTCGTCGTAGCGGCGCTGGCGGGTGAGGTCCATCGCGTGCTGCGTCTTGGCGACCGCGATGATCTGCTCCCAGTCCTCCTGCTTGCGCGTCGTGAAGTTCTTCTTCGCGATGACCTCGCGGGCCCACTCCTCGATCTTCACCCAGTTCTTCAGGCGCTTGTAGGCGTCGATGATGAGATTGACGGCGTAACCCGCCATCTCGTCCTTCGGGAACAGGTCGAAGATGACCTGCAGCCGGGTGACGGCGTCACGATAGCGCCCCTTCTGGTGGAAGATCTCGGCGGCGATGTACATCATCGACGGGATCTGCTTGCCGCGATCCGGATACTTCTTGAGGAATTCCGGGTCCTTCAGCGCGTCCTGAAGCACCTTCACATACTGGTCGGCGGCGCGGATCATCCGCTCCTCGAGCGGGTGCAGCGGGGCCTCGACGATGGGCGCGTCGTCCACCTCGGCGTCGGCCTTCTTCACCTCGGCCGAGACCTCGACGATCTCGATCTTGCCCTTCGCCTTCTGGCGCACCCCGAGCTTGTCGAGCTCGGACTCCATCGCGTAGACCACGCCGAGGGCCGCGTCCTCGGTCAGCTCGCCCTGCAGGTCCTTCGCGAGCGTCTTCTCGTACTGGGCGGCCGCGTCCATGTAGAGGCAGCGGTCGAACAGGATCTCGGCGTAGAAGAAGTTGAACTTGTACGAGTCCGGATGGTCGGGGTAGCGCTCGAGGAAGCGGGCGTAGTAGCTCGCGGCCTTGTCGAAGTCGACGTCGGCCTCCTTCTGCTTCTTCTTGTCCTGCAGCGCCTGCGCGTCGCGGTGGAAGTGGTTGGCCATCGAAGCGAGGCCGCCTGCGACGAGGTCGTCGGCCTTCGCGATCGCGTCCGCGTTGCGGGCGTTGGCGGTCCGCCACGGGCTCTTCGGGTCGAAGAAGGCCGTGATTTCGTTGACCTCCTTCTCGGTCTCGCGGATGTCTGCCAGCTTGCGCCGCACCTCCATGACCGCGTCGAACCACTCGGCCACCTTGGGCGTCGTCTTGTCCTTCGAGATCAGGTGCTTGTAGAGGTCGACGGCCTCGAGGTCCTTGTCCTTCGAGACGAGGAGCGCCGCCATCTTGTCGAGCTTGTCGTACGTCTCCTTCTCCCCGACCTGGCGGAGAAAGTAGTCGCGCGCCTGCTGCCAGCCGTTGTCGATCTCGGCGTAGGCCTGGATGAGGTCGTTGAGCGCCTGCTCGCGGAACTCGATGAGCCCGGCGTCCTTGTTGTCGATCGCCCCGAAGACCCGGTGAGAGTTGTCGATCGTCTTCTCGAACTCGGCGAGGTTGAAGTACACCCAGCCCAGCTTGTAGAGGGCGTAGTTGTACATCGGGTGCTTCGGGAAGCGCTGGATGATCTGCTCGTAGTTCATCTTCGCGGGGACGAGCGAGTCCTTGTCGAAGTAGTGCTCCGCGAGCGAGAGGTGGGCCTGCGGCACGAGCGGGTCATTGGCCCACTTCGTCGTGACGTCCTTCAGGTACTTCTCGCCGTCCTTCTCGAGCTGGGCGTCCTTGCGCTCCTTGCCCGCCTCGATGGTGGCGCGCCCGAGGTAGTACGTCACCTCGGGGAGGCGCTTGTAGGTCGGGTCGGCCTGCAGGACCTTCTTGTAGAGGTCGATCGCCTTGCTCTGGTCCTCGATCGGCTCGACGGGCTCGGGGCAGCGCTTCTCCTCGAAGCAGCGGTACTCCGCCTCGTACTTCGCGCGGTCCATGAAGTGCTGGTAGCGGGCCTCGTCGCGGTGCGTCTCGGCGAGGCGGAAGAAGGCGTCGGCCTTGTCCGAGTGACTCGGGTCGTCGATGAGGAGCTTCAGGCTCTCCATCTTGCGCTTTCGGGCGTCGCTCTTCGTCTTCTCGGACTTCAGCTTCTCGGGCGTCCACATCGAGTTCTCGAGCTGGTCGAGGCTGAACCCCTTGCCTGCGAGCGGCTTGCCCGTTCCAGCGCCAGCTTCCGCCGGGATGGGGGTGGCCATGACCCTCGTGAGCGGGCCGAGCGGGGCGCAGATGAGACCCATCGCGACCGCCGAGTGGAGTGTCCGTGCGAACAGCCAGCGCTTTTGCATCGTCTTGCTTCTCCCGCTTGGGGGCCCGCGCCCCCGCTCACGAATCGGCCCGGGGCAGACCTCCGGGCCAGGCGTCTGACGACAACGCGGCGTCGCGCGGTCGTCTTCCAGATTGCTCATGCGGTTCAGGGGCCCGACAGCACCGGGCCCCCGTCAGGTCACTGCTCGGTCGCCTCGCGCACGCAGACGTCCGCGATGGTCGAGCGGTAGCTGCCGATTTCGTCGAGCCAGTACTCGCCCTCGAACGGCCAGCGCCAGGTGTCTGACCCGATGATGGCCGAGGCGCCGCCCTTCTCGACGGGCTCCTCGGTGACGGTCTTGCCCTCGGAGAGCTCGCGCTGGCGGCGATCTTCCTCTTCGATCACGAGGTCTTCCATGTCGATGCCGAGCGCGACGTACTTGGTACGGAACTTCTGCATCTCCTGAAGCACCTCGCGCAGGACGAGGCGGACGTTCAGGCCGACCTCGCGCACGCGGTCACCGCGAAGCTGCGTCAGGTTGTCGACGAGCCTCGCCCCTGTCTCGCCGAGCGCGCCCGCGTCCTTGCGGACCCGATTCAGCTCGGCGTCGATCTGCCGCACGGTCTGGTAGAGGTTGTAGAACTCGACGTTCGCGAGCACGGGCGCGGTCAGCCTCTTCGGCAGGCCGAAGCGCTGCTCGCCGTTCACCGTCGACACGAGGGCCGCGTAGAAGTCCTCGGGTCGCTGGGTCTGGGCGAGGAAGCCCTCGAGCGGCTCGATGAGCGGCAGCGTCTCCTGCTCGAAGCGCTGAAGGGCGAGCTTGGCGCGGTCGAAGTGGCAGGTGTTGAGGTAGGCGGTCGCCTCGAGGATCCACATCTCGGGGTAGAAGAAGTGGTCGAAGTAGGGCGAATCGAGCGTGTGGAACGTGCCGAGCGCCCGGTTGTAGTCGCCCTTCAGGAAGTACACCCAGCCGCTCTCATAGAAGGCTGTCGCCTGCTTGAACGAGTTGGCCGGGATCTTGCGGTAGTAGTAGATGGCCGCATCGTAGTCGCCGATCTGGTACGCGATGCGCGCGAGGGCGAGGAAGCTGACGTCGCGGACCTCGGGGTCCGAACGGTTCTCCTCGGTCGCGATGATCGCGCGCTGGAAGGCGCCGATGGACTCCTGCAGATAGCGGACCGCGAGGGAGCCCTTCGGGTCTTCCTGGAAGAGGAAGACGCGGAACTCGCCGAGCAGGAACTGCGCTTTGGCGTAGTCGGGCGCGTTCGGGCTGACCTTGCCGAGGTAGGCCTCGGCCTGGTCGCTGCTGCGGCCCTCGTGAAAGAACTCGCCGACGACGTAGTTGAACTCGTCGCGGAAGCCTTCGGAGAAGCTCTCGACGTCTCCCGCGAATTCCACCAGGCGCTCGAGCTGCGGCGGCGAGTAGTTGACCTTCTTGCGCAGCTCGCGGAGCTGCTCGAAGGTCTTCTGGAAGAACGGCCGCTTCGGCCCCTCGAGGACGAGGTCGACGAGCTGGCTCGCGGCGGCCTGATAGAGGCCGGCGTTGACGAGCGCGTTGGCGATGCCGAAGCGGGCGAAGTAAGCCTCCTCGCTGTCAGGCGCGAAGCTGCCCTGCTCGACGAAGCCCTCGAAGGTCCGGATCGCCTCGACGTAGCGGCCCTGGTCGCCGAGCTCGCGGCCCTTCTTGAGCACGCCCTGCGCGAAGGTCGCGCGCTGGCGCTCCTCGGCCTTGCGGCGCTCCTCGACGAGCTTCATCGACTCCTGACGCAGGCGCTCCTCGCGGGCGGCGACCTGCTCGGGCGTCTCCTCGGGCGCCTCGGGCTTCAGCTCCTTCGGCGCGGTCGCCTTGCCCTTGCCGCCGCCAGCGGAGGCCCCCCCGAACTTCTTCGGGGTCTCGAGCATGTACTTGATGACCTTCTCGGGGACCTTCGCCTTCTTGAGCTCGAGGATCTCCCCGACGCTCAGCTCGAAGACGGTGCGGTCCTTGTCGATCGCCTTGATGATCTCGTCGGCGGAGATGCCGAGCTTCGTCAAGGTCATGATCTCTTCTTTCGACACGGCGAACGCAGGGCTCGCACCTGCTGCGATGACGCAGCCGCCGATCATCGACGCGAGCCAGGAGCGGTAGTGGCGCTTCATGGTTGTCCTCCGCTTGCAGTCCGGCTCATTCGGGGGCCGACGTGAAGAACGACACGCCGAGCGTCAGTTCGGCGGGGTGTGAGAGGCCCCCGCCGTCCGCGGCGTAGAAGAACTGGCGGTAGTCGAAGCGCAGGGCGGTCGACTCGGACAGGAAGAAGCGGAGACCAAGCCCGACGTTGCCGGCGACGTCGACCTTCGACTCGTTGCGCTGGAGCTTCGTGACGGTCGTGCCGACCGCGCCCACACCGAACGCGAGGTGGGCGTCGAAGTGCGTCAGCTTGCTCGTCAGGAAGCCGATCTTGCCGTGGATCGGGCTCCACAGGAAGTTCGCGCCGCCGAGCCACTGAAGCTGCTGCGGCAGCTCGACGAGCAGGCTCTGGTTGAAGTTCTGCTCGAGGAAGTCCTTCAGATCCGAGGGGACGCGGAGCAGGTAGCTGCCCCAGAGCTCGGCGCCGAAGTCCTCGGCGAAGAAGTAGTCGAGGCGCCCACCGAGCGGGATGTAGGCCGTGAACTCGTCGTTCGGGATGATGCCGGACATCAGCTCGAACTCCCAGCGCGTCTCCTTGCGGTAGGTCCGCTTCTGGAGGACCTGGACGTTGCGCATCTCGGTGCCCCAGTACTTCTTGAGGCGCTCGTCGAGGACCTGGGTCTCCTGCTCCGACTCATCGGCGTGAGCTGGCGCAGAGGCCGCGACGGAGAGGAGGGCAGCGGTGAAGGCGCACGAGACGTGGATTCGCTTGTTCATGGACGGTCCGTCCCTGTCTGGGTGACGTTGTGCAGGGCCCCGCGGGCGGGCGATGCGGTTGGTTGGGTGACTCGGGGAGCGCGGGTTCGGGTGGTCGGGTGGGGGCACCCTGGGCGAGGCAGGCCTCAGGGGGTGCAGGCGCCGCAGGTGCTGGTTCCGCAGGCGCCTTCGCAGCAGAAGCCCGCCCCGCCGCCGTCGACGTCGCAGGCGAAGAGGTTCGGGGCTGTCACACCGCTCGCGCCGCCCGGGCAGGTCAGCGTCTCTTCCGAGCAGACGACGCTGCAGCTGCTGCCGTCGCCCGAGGCGCCGCAGTCGGTCGCGGCCGAGCAGGCGCGTCGGATGACCGGACGATGATCCCACGAGGCCGGGATGCCGGTGGCGCCGCCGCGGCCGACCCCGAAGGTCGTCTGGATGTCGATGCGCTGGAGGTTCGAGCCAGCCTTGATGGTGAAGGTGCCGCCGAGCGCGGTCAGGGAGCCGGGCTTGACGCCCGAGGCCGCGCCGCTCGCGAGGCCGGGGACATCGCTCGTCAGCTGCCAGTGGCCCTGAAGCGAGAACCGGAGGTTGTTCATCGCCGTCTGAAGGGCGAGGTTCAGCTGGTTCTGCTGGTCGCGCGGGAGGCCGTTCGAGTTGATGTACTGATAGTGGCCACCGGAGAGGCAGGACAGCTCGACCTGGCGGGCGTCGCGGCCGGTGTAGCCGAGGGACTCGAACTGAATGAAGTGAATGCGGATCGGGACGCGGTTCGGGTCGCCGAGGTCCGTCTCGAAGCGCTCGCGGAAGTCGGTGTAGCCGACCGAGCTGCAGGCGGTCTGGCAGCTGCCGAGGTTCTCGCCAGGCGCGCAGGTGTCGGGCCCGTCCGTCAGCACGATGATGTGGTTCGAGCGCGTCTGGTCGCGGCGGTTCTTCAGGAAGTCATAGGCGGTCCCGACGGCCTGCCAGAGGTTCGAGCGTCCGCCCTCGGTGCTGCCGAGGGCCGGGATCGCGTTGCCGGCGCTCCAGAGGCTGCGGTTGATGCCGAAGCACTTGTCGAGGCTCGGCTGGGTGTCGTTGCACGGGACCTTGATGGTCGCCGACATGCCGTCACCCTCGCCAAACGCGAGCGCCCCGAACTGGTCCTCGGGGTTCAGGTCCTCGAGGAGCTTGCGTGCGACGGCGAGGCGCTCGTCGTTGCGGTCGGAGGAGACCTCACCGAAGTTGCCGGGGAACTGGACGCGATCGGGCTTGTCCTCCTTAAAGGAGCCATCGTTGACGAGCCCCGCCATCGAGCCGCTCTGATCGATTAGCAGAAGGACGTTGTGGGCGACATCGCGCGCCGCCGTGTTGGCGTTGTAGCGGACCTCGGCGAGCGGGGCGGTCGGCTGGCTGCACGTCCCCTGCGGGTTCGAGGAGACGTCCTGAAGGCAGTCGAAGGTCAGGCCGACGTTCGCCAGGTTGGTCAGGTTGATGTCGTCGGGGAGCCCGCCCTCGACGACGCGCGTCTCGACGACGTCGCCCGGCCGGATGCCCTGATCGCGATCCTTGGCGCGGGTCTCGCCCGGCTTCGGCTTGCGCTGCGACGAGACGAGGGCCACGTTCGTGATGAAGCCCTGCGGCGGCGTCGCGTCGCACACGCGACCCCAGGTGCCGTCCGAGCGCTGGGCGGCGGGGTAGGCGGAGACGACTTCGGCGTACTGGAAGGTGACGCGCTGTTGGTAGATACGGGCGCTCGAGTCGCAGCCGGTCGCGGCGAAGGACGCGCCGAGGGCCGTCGGGAGGCCGAGGCGGAGCAGCAGGCGATACAGGGAAGTCATGAGGGAGCCGTCTCCGAAGGTCGAGGAGCGGGCTGGTCTGAACCCGGCGCACGCGTGGCGGGGTCCGATGTCGAGTCCAGCTCGGCTGCGCGGGGCGACCATGGCCCGCGCCAGGGCGCCCTATCTTTCGAGTGTCGCTCCCGAATGTCAAGCCGGTCCGCGGGGGCGTGCATCGATGTGTCCGACCGAACGTTTCCGGAACCTCCCGGCCCGTTTTCCGGGGCGCTGGGCCTTGACCCGTGCGGGCGTGCCGGGTATGCATCACCTCTTTCCGGCGGCGATCGCGGTCGGTCGTCGTGCGCGACCGGGGCGGATCGTGGCTGGAAGGCAGTGGGCGTGAACGGACGGAGAGGATGCGCGGACCGCGCGTGGTGCGGCGGCGCCGGGAGGCAGGGATGTCGAGGCATCGGAGCTGGAGCTGGGCGGGCGTCGCGCTGGTCGCGCTGGCGGCCTGCGGGGATGAGGGCGGGGACGGGCCGTTCACGAGCGGGGGCCTCGCGACCCTCGAGCTCTCGGCGAACAGCAGCGCGGTGCCGCCCGGCGGTGTCGTCGGGGTGAGCCCTGGCGGGCAAGACGAGGGCGAAACGGCCAGCGTGGCGTCGTTGCGGATCATCAACACCGGGACGAAGGATCTGCGGATCAGCGCGATCACGGTCGAGTCGACCCCGCCCGGGGCTTTCAGCCTCGCGGACGCGACAGCGGGCGGCGGCGCGCTCAGTTCGGGTCCGTTTGTCATCGCCCCGCAGAATTCGCCGACGGGAGAGCTTAGCCTGCGAGCGGAGCTGCGCTTCAACCGGCCCACGGCGGGGGTCGTGCCGAGCGGGCAGATCATCATCAAGTCGAACAGCGTCTCGCCGCCGAATCTCGAGCAGCCGGAGATCCGGTACAGCATCGTGGTGGCGGATGGTTCGCCGCGGATCCAGCTGATGCCCTCCCGGGTCGACTTCGAGGTTGTGCCAGCCGGGACGACCGAGCAGAAGACGCTGTCGGTCCTGAACCAGGGCAGCGAGCCGCTCGTCATCTCGGGCTTCCTGCTGTCGGGGCACCCGAACTACGGCATGAACATCGGCGCCGAGACCTGGGAGGTCTCGCCCGAGTCGGCTGGCGAGGGGATCACGCTCGAGACGCCGCTGTCGGTGCCGCCCGGATCGTCCTTCCCGATCGGCCTTCGTTTTACGGCCGAGTCGTCGGAGCCGGCCGAGGGGCGGCTCGTCCTGTTCTCGAACGACCCGTCGGCACCCGCCGGGAGCCAGGTCGAGCTGCGCGCGAACGTCGGCGGGCCGTGCATCGCGGTCAACCCGCGCAAGGTGGACTTCGGCGGCAAGCTCGTCGGACGCACTGCGCGCGTGACCGTGGACGTGAGCTCGTGCGGCGACCGGGCCCTGGAGATCAGCGAGCTGAAGCTCGTGGCGGAGGCGAGCGGCCCCGAGTTCAACGTGGATGTGGGCGAGATGACGGGGCGCGGCGAAGGGCAGGGGCTCGGCGGCTTCGGGGCGCCCGCGGCGCCCGTCATCATCGCACCGAACCAGACCAGGCGCTTCGTCGTGGAGTACTTCCCCGAGGACATCAGCCCACTCGACGAAGGCCAGATGCCAGTCCGCGACACGGCTCGGATCCGTATCAAATCCAACGCCTTCGCGGCCGAGTACGACGTGGATGTCAGCGGCTTCGGCGTCGAGCGCGAATGCCCGACGGCCGTCATCGTGTCGCGCGAGGGCGAAGAGGTCATTCCGCAGACCGAGCTGAACCTCATCGGGTCGCAGAGCTATGCGACGACTGGGGCGATCGCGACCTGGAAGTGGCGGGTGTCGCAGCCGCCAGGGTCGGCGAGCGTCTTCAAGCCGACCGACACGAGCCCGGACGTGAAGTTCGAGGTCAACACCGTCGGGCGCTACCTGTTCGAGCTGGTGGTGACGGACGCGGCGGGCGAGCCGTCGTGCGCGCCCGCGCGGCTCGAGGTGATCGTCAACCCGGATCGGGCGCTCCACGTCGAGCTGCTGTGGGACACGCCGAATGACGCGAACCAGGCGGACGAGGGATCGGCCAACGGGACGGACCTTGACCTCCACGTGAAGCACCCGTTTGCGGTCGGGGGTGGGTTCGACGGCGATGGCGACCAGGAGCCTGACGGCTGGTTCGACGACGTCTTCGACTGCTTCTGGTACAACGCGCGCCCGAACTGGGGCAACCAGCTGGCCTCGGTCGACGACAACCCGCGCCTCGATCGCGACGACACGGACGGCGCGGGCCCCGAGATCGTGACGCTCAACCTCCCCGAGGAGGGCGTGTGCTACGGCGTCGGCGTGCAGTACTGGAAGGATGGCGGGAACTTCGGGACCGCCAAGGCGGCCGTGCTGATGTACATCTACGGTTCGCCAGTCTTCGACGTGTCCGGGGTTGAGCTGACGCAGCGCGACCTGTGGTGGGTGAGTGACGTGTGCTGGCCGCCCGACGGGCAGGCCCCGCAGCCGACGAAGGTGTGCGCAGGGACCAACACGGCCTGCGATGCGGACACCGACTGCGCCTCGGGCCGGACCTGCGGCTTCAAGATCACCCCGCAGTACAATCACCCGGCCTTCCCGACGCCCTGAGGGCGTGCGTTCGAGACCGGATTCGAGCCTCGCGAGGGCGCCCGGGAGCCGGGCGCCCTTTGCCGTCAAGACAGACGAGGAGACAGGTGCCATGGCGTCGCTGGAGAGCACGATGAAAGCGGGGATCTGGCGGGCGGCGCTTGCGGCCTGCGTGGGCATCTTCGGGGGCGCCTCCGCGGGTTGCTCCGATGAGGACGGTGGCGCGGGTGGCTTCTCGGTCGGCGATGACCTCGTCCTCGAGATCGAGCCGTCGCAGGTCGTGTTCTCGGCCGTCAACGTCGGCGAGACTGCGACGCGCGAGGTCGTGATCCGCAACGGCGGCCTCGAGGGGACGCTGCGCCTGCGGAACTTCCGGCTCGACACGACGAGCGTCGATCTGGCGGTCGACGCGCTGTCCGCGACCGATCTGGCGCCTGGCGAGCAGGCGAGCTTCACGATCACCTACGCCCCCGCGGACGCCGTCCCGGATCAG
This sequence comes from Pseudomonadota bacterium, assembly GCA_005788935.1. Next base: position 236 of record SYAK01000188.1, on the reverse strand, counting down.
GGCGTCGTGCGTTTTGACACCAACGTGCCCGACGGCGCGGGTGGGGCGGTCGAGGGCCAGATCCCGGTCGCCACCCTCGCCCAGGGCGCCAACATCCGCGCGGCCCCCGGGATCGTGGACTTCGGCGCGGTGGAGGGCGGGGTTCAGGCCGAGCGTACGCTCGCGCTGCTCAACGCCGGGCAGGAGCCGCTCGAGGTCACGTCGATCCGGCTTGGCGCGACCTCGTCGACGGACAT
>SYAK01000187.1 GCA_005788935.1 Pseudomonadota bacterium | reverse complement strand
GGCGCGGCGGGGCCGCGGTCGGTCGCGGGCGTCGGGACCCGGCGGCCGTCCTGACTTCTTGCGGTCCCAACGCTCCGGTCGCGCGGAGCGTCGCCTGCGGCACGACCGCGCGGGCTCGGCGGCTTGCGGTCAGGGGACGCGGAGCCGCGCGGGCCGCGGGGCGTCTCACTCTTGAGCGGCCCGCCACGCGGGCGCTCGAGTCCGAGCTGCTGGTAGAGCTCGCGCAGCTCGGTCGGGGTGAGGTGCCGCCACGCGCCGCGCGGGATGGCGCCGAGGCGGACGTGCATGATGCGGACGCGGACGAGGCGGCGGACGTGGTTGCCGATGGCCTCGGCCATGCGACGGATCTGGCGGTTACGCCCCTCGACGAGGGTCATGCGCAGGACCTCGGGGGCGACGCGGACGACCTTGCACGCCAGCGTCGGGCCACGCTCGTCACCGATGTCGATCCCGTGCGCGAGACGTCGGACATCGAGATCGGAAATCGGCGTCGAGAGCGTCACCTCGTACTCGCGCTCGTGCCCGTTCTCGGCGGCGAGCAGGTGCTGCACGATATCCCCCTGATTGGTCAGGAAGATGAGCCCCTCGCTCATGACGTCGAGGCGCCCGACGTGGACGAGGCGCTCGGGGAAGGCGACAGCGTCGATGATGTTGTTCGGGGTCTCGCGGTTCGAGGTGCACTCGATGCCGACAGGCTTGTTGTAGGCGATGACGACAGGGGCCACGCGGCGCGCATAGAGCGGGCGTCCGTCGAGCGCCACCTTGTCCTCGGGCCCGATCTCGACCCCGAGCGCCGCAAGCGCGCCGTTGACGGACACGCGGCCGGCCTCGATCCACGCGTCGGCCTCACGCCGCGAGCAGTGCCCCTGGGAACTCAGCCACCGATTGATCCGCATCGCGCCCTCTCTGTCTGTCGCCACATCGTGGCGACGGGCGCGGCACAGTGGCGGAGGCTTCCCGGTCCGGTCAAGACGGAAAGGGCGGAAGCGGCGGATGGTCGGTTGACGCGACGGACCACGCGCGCGGGGGCGGCGGTCAAGGCCGCGTCAACATGGCCGATGTGACCGCTGCGGCGCGCGTTTGCACACGAGCCCGGGACCTGCCATACTCCGGGTCGGGGTGGGTCTGACGCATTCCGCGTTCCGGCGCGGGAGGATTACATCATGTCGCAAGTCCAGTCCGCAGAAACCGAGACCACGGCGCCAGGCGCGCGACCCTCGCCCGCAGGGACGTCGGGTGCATCGACGAGCCTTCGCTCGGCCGCATCGCGCGCCGAGGGTTTCTCGGCCCAAAGCGCGCTGCTCTCGCCCGTTCAGCGCAAGGGTGGCGGCGGTGAGGAGGCCCCTCAGGTCCATGACGCGGCCGCCCACGGGATCTCGGGCGGCGGCGGTGCCATGCCCCACGCGAGCCAGATCCAGCGCAGCTTCGGCGCCTACGACATCTCGCACGTGACAGCCCACACCGACTCCGCGGCCGCCGAGGGGAGCGCCGCGATGGGGGCCGAGGCCTACGCGACAGGCTCGCACGTGGCCTTCGGCGGCAGCCCGAGCCTGCACACGGCCGCGCACGAGGCGGCGCACGTCGTGCAGCAGCAGGCCGGTGTCTCGCTGTCGGGCGGCGTCGGACAGGCTGGCGACGCCTACGAACAGCACGCGGACAAGGTGGCCGACGCGGTCGTCTCCGGGCAAAGTGCCGAGCCGTTGCTTTCGCAGATGGCGGGCGGGGCGGGCGGCGGCGCGGTGCAGGCGAAAGCGGTGCAGCGGCATGCGGACCCGGTGCAGCGGGACGCGCCCGCGGCGGCTGGCGGTGGCGCGACGAACCACACGGCCGCACCCGCGAGCTTCGACTCGCTCGGGGCACGCGTGCGCGCCATCGCGGGGACGGTCAGCTCGGGCCACTTCGCGAACGTGACCCTGAACGTGGTCTTCCCGGTCGCGGCCGTGCCTGGCCTCAACGTCACGGTCGGCGTCCAGGGCAGCATCGCGGCCGAGGCCAACGGACAGAAGGAGTTCAACTGCCAGCTGTCGGGCGGTGTCCAGTACGGGCTCGGGCGCATCTGCAACATCAACGCCGCGGTCAGCGGCTCACTGCAGCTGAAGGGCGACGACCTCGGGGCGGCCCTCGTCGACGCCGTCAAGCAGTCGCTCCATGTGGCGCTGCGGACAGGCGGCGTCGACAGCGCCCTCAACACGGCCCACACGTCGCTCAACAACCCGCAGACCCGGGCGGAGCGGCTCATCGCCTGGGGCGTCGGCGAGGAGTGGATCGCGACGTTCAATCGAGGCTATCAAGGCTACTTCGACTTCTTCCGAAACAACGGCGCCGTCGGCTTCGAGGCGAGCGTCGCGATCTCGGTCGGCGGTGGGGCCTCCGCGGGTCGGAACGGCGGCTCGGGGACCCTCGAGGCGCGGACGGGCATCGAGGACGTCAACAACACCGACGCACAGGCCTTCGCAGAGCTCGCAGGCCAGTTGCAGGGCAACGTCGGCAACAGCGGCGCGAGCGTCCGCTTCTCGAAGCGCGCGCGCAGTGGCGGGCAGACCACGGTCGCGATCGAGGTCAACGGCCAGCTCTCGATGCCGCGCAACGCCTTCTCGCCGACAGGTCAGCGGACCTTCATGGAGGCCGTGCGGACGGGAGCTTTCTGCTACAAGATCTTCCAGTTCGCGCGCGCCCTGAACAACGCCCGCGACGGAGCGAACCTGCGCGAAGGGCTCGATGTGGCGACGACGACCTGCAACCTCGGGACAGCGGCCTTTGGCACCTCTGGCGACGCGCTCGACGCGCTGATGGGCATCGAGGTCAAGGTCAGCCAGACCGCTGGCGTCTGGACGGTCGAGCGGGCCCGCTTCAAGAGCATGACGCAGGCGGGCACCGGGACGGGGCAGTCGGTCGGCGGCGTCGAGGCCAACGTGCAGGTCGGCACCTTCATTGACTTCACCGGGACGGTGAACGCGGGCCTCGCGGCCTATCGTGGGACCTGAGATGGGACGCTTCGGCCGCCGTGCCTGCGACCTCGAGCTGCGCCTCGCGACAGGTGCCGCCCCGCTGGTCCTGAGGCTCACCTCCGTCGCCGCGTTCATCGACGCACCACCCGCGACCGCGCCGCGGTTCGTCTTCACCTGTGCGATCGGGCTCGGGACGTGGCTCGACATCGAGGAGGCCGGCCACTTCGCGGCCAGCCTCGCGACGACGGCCCCGGGACAGGGACCTGTGACGTTCAACGGCGCCTCACCGCTCGAACTCGAGCTTGAGCTCGCCGCGGGTCCGGCCTCGCACGGACTCGCCCCCCGCGGGACCGACCCGGAGGCGCTGCTCGACCTGGTGATGGCCGCTTTCGCGCGCCTCGAGCCCCGCCTCTTCGACGCGCGGAGCTACCGCTGGCTGCGGCTCCTTCAGGCCCAACCGAGCCCGTCTGGACAGGTCGTCAAGGCGGGGCTCGCCTCGATCTTCGCTCGGACCTGAGGACGGCGACCGGCTGCAAGCGCAGGGCGGGACTCGCCCCGCGCGCCCCTCACTCCGCTGGCGTCTCGGCGCTCATCTTCTCGCGGGCCGTGGCCGCGATCCGCTTGGCCTCGGCGTTCGTCGGGTCCTTGGCGAGCGCCTTCTGAGCATAGGCCTGCGCGAGCTTCCAGTTGCCCTTGTCGGCCGCGCCCCGGGCGAGCACGAGGTTCTTTTCGGCCTCGGCCTTGAACTGCGCGGTGACGTCATCGGCGGGCGCGGGCGCGGGCGGCTTGGCCGCGG
>SYAK01000186.1 GCA_005788935.1 Pseudomonadota bacterium | reverse complement strand
GGCTGACGGGGGCGCTGATGGCGGTCACACCACAGACAGCATGCATTCCGATGCGGGTAGCGCCTCTGACGTGGGTGGCGACACGGACGTGACGGGCGGCGCTGGCGGTGGGCTCGTGCCGGACCCCAAGGACGTTGGCGTCGTGCCTTTCGCCTGCGTCTGGACGGTCCGGGGACGCATGGAGTCCGACGGGACGATGACGTGGTACCAGCCCGAGCGCCTGACCAGCGGTGTCCGGGACGCCTTTCAGGTGACGCCCGCAGCTGTTCCCGGCGTTGGCTTCGCGCTGGTGTGGCAAGAAGACCCGGGCGGACTGCGGCCTGGGCAGGGGCTTGGGCCGGGCGAGGGGTGGAGCGGCTCGACCGTCCATCACCGCACGGATCTCTGGTACGCCAGTCTTCCGTGGGCCGACTTTGACGGGGCCGTGGCCGGACAGGCGGATGGAGAGCGGCCGCGCCCCGCGGTCCCCTTCACGCTGCCTGTCCGGGTGACCGACAACGAGCCCTGCAACCGACAGAACATGCAGCTCGACGGCGCGGCGGGTGACCCGTCGGCGGGCTCGGGTGAGCGCGGTCGGCACCTCTGGTGTCAGCGCTTTCAGGAGCGGCTCTGCGTCGCCTTCGAGGCCCGACAGACCCCGGGCGGCGGGACGGTCGACGTCTGCGTGACCGCCGACGGGCGCCGTCTCGATGGGCGCGTCGGGGCGAGTCGCCCGCAGCTCGCCCTCGAGCGCTACGCCCGCGAGGACGGGACGGCGTCGGCCTGGGTCATCCTCGCCTACGAAGAGACGAAGGGGCTTGGCGCCGGTCCGGACGGCACCGCGATGGACATCGGCAAGGTCATCTTCCTCGACAGCTTCGACTTCCTGGCACCCGCGACCATCTCCCGCGGCGGACTGATTCCGCTGCCGGCACGCGATGACGCAGGCAATCCATTGCGTCTGCCGGACGGGAGCTACGACCACGAGGTGAACCGCCGCGTGCGCCTGATGACACAGCGCCCCGATGAGGCCGGGCCAGCGGGGCTCATCGCGGCCGTCGTCTGGAAGGGCGGCCGGACGGGGCAGGGCGAGGCGGCCGACACCTTCATGCGTCGCATCTTCGCGAGCGACGCGGCAGGCAATCCCTACGCGCCCAGCCGTCTCGAGTGTTCGGAGCGGGACACCGGCGGGACGTGTCTGCGCGGTGCGCTGAATCTCTCGTCCGTTTCCATTGCGGAAAAAATCGGCGAGCGGGCCACGCGCTGGCGCCAGACGGCGGACAACCTGCAGGACTTTTCCTTCGAAAACCCGGGCGACAACGCCAAGGCGCACCGAGGCTTCATCCGTGGAGACAGGGTCGTGGTCGTCTACACGTGGACCGCCAACGCCCAAACTCCCGGCGTCGGGTCGGACAAGTACGACCTGTACGTGCGCCGTTCGTTTGATGGTGGCGCGACGTGGACGACAAATCCCGCGGCGTCGGCTCCCACCGACCGCTGCGAGGTCTTCGTCGACCCGGCCGCGACGGATCCGGGGGCCGCCGTCGAGGTCTGCGAGGCGATCGCGCCCGGGGACTTCGAGCCCGCGCGCAACGTGACGCGGCTCCTGACCCACCGCGTCAACGCGTCCGATCCCCGCATCCTGCCGATCCCCGAGGCGTTCGAAGGAGCTGACGGCGTGCCGGACGGCGACCGCTTCTGGCTTGGCTACAACACCGAGGTGAACACGGGCTTCGTCGGGCACGCGACCGGCGGATTCCCCGAGGGGCTCGCGTCCCCGCTCGACGTCTTCTGGAGCGTCACGCGGGACGCTGGCCAGACGTGGCTCGAGGCGCCACATGCCGACCCCGACACGGGCCGCGTCGTGCGCCGCTTCCCCCTGCTCTGGGCGGGCGCCGAGCCGCAGGGCGGGCTCAGCCTCGCGCCGACACCGGACGGCAGCCGCTGCCACACGCTGACCACGAACGGCGTCGACGCGATCTTTCGCGGGCTCGGTTTCACGCCGTGAAGTCGGCCCAGGCTGGCTGCGGCGACGTTCGACCCCAGTTCAGCCTGTGGCGCTTGCTGGCGCGGTCCTCGTCTCTCAGAGTCCTCCTGCGCCCCGCGTCCCCGATGATGCGGGAGCGCTCACCCCACGGGAGGACTGCGCGATGACGGATCTTTTTGCTGACCAAGCCACCGACTGGGATGCCCGCCCCGTCCCACAGCGCATCTCCGAAGGCGTCGGGACCGCCTTGCTGGCTCGCGTCCCGCTATCCCCGGGACAGATCGTCCTCGACTTCGGGGCCGGTACGGGTCTTCTGACCTCGCACGTCGCGCCGCGCGTCGGCCATGTCCTCGCGGTGGACGTCTCGCCGGCCATGCTCGCGCAGCTCGCCGCAAAGCCCGAGCTTGCCGCCCACGTCACCCCGGTCTGCCAGGATCTGCTCGAGACGCCGCTCGAGGCGCGCGTCGACCTCATCATCAGCGCGATGGCCATGCACCACGTGGCCGACACCGCGCGCTTGCTCCGGGCGTTGCATGACCACCTGAAGCCAGGGGGCGGAGTCGCCCTCGCGGACCTCGACCTGGAAACGGGGGACTTTCACCCGCCCGGCATCGAAGGCGTGTTTCATCACGGCTTCGATCGGGCGGCCCTCGCCGAACAGCTGCGAGACGCTGGCTTTGACGGCGTCGTCATCGAGACGGCCTGCCACATCGCGAAGGACGGCAAGTCGTACGGAATCTTCCTCGCGACGGCGAAGCGCCCCTGAAGAACCCCGGGGCGCGCCAGGCGCGTGGCCAGACGAGCCTCGGGTCCAATCGTCCTATCTTCGATCGGTCAGCCGGCCTCGGCCTTGCGGGTCGGGCAGGTGCTGAAGCCAAACACGCGGTAAGTCGGGCAGTAGCCGGTCAGGCCGGTGATGAGCGGCAGCAGCCCCAAGAGCCCCCAGCCGGTCTTGGGCCCCATCACGGTCAGGGACAGCAGGCCGAGGCCCACGATGATGCGCAGCGCGCGGTCCACAACGCCTTCATTCTTGTTCATGCGTGCCCTCCTGAGGGTCCCGGATGCGGGCCCACAGCCTCGGGAGGAGCAAGGGGCGTGCCAACGGCCGCTTGCCATGCCACCGTCGCATGCGCGCGACGCGCAGCTTGGCGGGTCCCCGGCCGCGCCGGGCGAGGCCGCGTCACCCCATCACGTTCGACAGCGCCGCGGGATGTTCCGCCCGAAGCCGCTGCACCCAGCGGTCGACGACACCCCAACATCCCGCCGGATCGGTCGCGCCGCACCAAAGGCGCAGGGTGGCGAGGTGCTCTGCGTGGGCCCGGATCCGCGAGAGGATCGCCACCGCGCACGCCGACGCGCCGAAGTCCGCCCCGAAGCACCCCGCGTGCGCGAAGAGCTCCGGCACGTAGTAGGCCGTGACCCAGCCGTCATCAGGCTCGGCCGCGGCCTCCACGAGCGCGTCCGCGAAACGGCGCATCGCGCGCGGATCGTTCCCGAGGTGATGTTTATAGACATCAAAGACAGCAGTCGGATTGGTCGGGGTGTCAAGCCACGGGTTCACGAACGCGAGGCCCTCCCGCCCGAGCACGAGCGCTGTCAGCGCGCCCCGCGCGAGGGCCTCTTCGAGT
>SYAK01000185.1 GCA_005788935.1 Pseudomonadota bacterium | reverse complement strand
CGAGCGCCGCGACGGCGTCATAGCCGCCTGACACCGGGCGGAGCGACAGGACCTCGAGCCACTCCGGGCGGTCGAAGCGGGCCGTCACCGACAGCGTGCTCGCGGCGTCGAGCGCCATCGCGCCCTCGCCGCCGCGGACGCGGACCCGCTCCTCGACGCGATCGACCGAGCGGAGCTCGACCCGCAGCTGGGCGCCGACGTCGAGCGCCGCCCGGTTGCGTGCCTCCGCGGGGGTTCGGCCTTGGCCATAGCCGATGATGCGCGCGGCGTCTGTCACGGCCGCGACTGGCGGCGGCGCGGCCGGCCCCGAGGCGCAGCCCGCGAGCAGCAGCCCCAGCGCGAGCGCGCGCCTAGTCAAGGACAAGCTCGATCCCCGTCATCTCGTTCAGCGCGGCCACCGGGACGTCCGGGAACTGCACCACGAGGCGGTTGTCGTCCCAGCGGCCCTTTACGTAGGCCTTGACTTGAAACTTTGGACCATTTAGCGCGCAATAAAAAGGAAAGACTTCTTCGCTTTTTCTTGCGAACGGGTCGTGGCATCCCCAGTCACCTTCATGGCCAACGAATAGACATGCCCGCTGGTTCATGAGCTTCCGTGTCGCGCTGGAGACCTCTACCGTGGCGCAGCGCATCAGGTAGTCCCGGTTGTTCTCCCCGCCCGACAGGGCCTTGTTGAGGCGCTCGACGTTGTCGGCGTGGACGCGGAAGCAGTTCAGCCGCGGTTGGCCGAGCGTGTAGGTCGGCACACAGAGCTCGCCGTCGCCCGCCTGCATGCCGGTCATCGCGTCGACGAAGCGCTGGATGACGGCCTCGCGGAGGCTCCACTTGACGCAGACCTCGACGGTTACCCGACCGGGCTTGTTGGCGTCGGTGACCGGCTGCGGGCTGCCGTCGAGCTCGAGTGACCAGAGCTCCTTGCGGAAGTCGGCGATGGCCGCGAGCATGCCGTCGAGCTGCCGCTGCTTGCGCGTCAGCTCGTCCATCGCGCCCGCGAAGAGCGACGGCCCGCGCACGGCCTGCCGCAACCCGTCGAGGTTCTGGCGGGCCCCGCGGTAGAACGGGTCGGCCGCGGCGGCCTTCTCGAAGTAGGCCTGCGCGTTCTTCACGTCCTTCCGGTCGAGGGCGAGGACGCCGCGGTAGTTGTCGGCGAGGGCGTCGAGGTTGCGCGCGTCGAGCTGCAGCAACGTGATGCGGTCTTCATCGCTCAGGGTGACGCCGAGGCCCTCGAAGACCCGCAGCGCGAGCTTCTTCTCAAGCACGAAGACCTGCCCGAGCGGGCCCTCGACCGTGGCGGCCGCGAGGGCCTCCCCGCGCTCGACGTCGAAGAGCTTGGCGTCGATGCGGATCGCGTCGCCGACGACGGTGTAGGAGCCCGTCAGGATGACGCTCGCCCCGACCATGTTGCCGAGCTGCAGGCGCTGCTCGGGGGCCGCGAGGTCGGACAGCGCGAACCGCTGCTCGGCGAGCAGCTTCTTCAGCTCGAGGCGGCTCACGACCCGGACGCGCCGCGGGCTCGCGATGTCGGTCGTCAGCATGTCGGCCAGCGCCTCGTTGAGCCAGTCGTGCGCCGGATCGCGCGAGAGGTTCGTGAAGGCCGGGATCGTCAGCACGCGGGTCGTCGCGTACTGGGCCCGCGCGAGCCCCGCACCTGCGACCACCAGGGCGAGGGCCACGAGACCCACCAGACAGTACCTCAATGGATTCAATGACTTGTGCATGGCGTGCTCCAAGGTCGACCGCGGCAGGCCCGAGCGGGTGACCACCGCGTGAAAGGGTTCATGACCCACGCAAGTGACATCACGGCATCCGTCCGCATCCGTCAAGGACCGAGGTTCGCGCGGCGGCAGGACATCCGTCCCCTGTCACGGTCCAAGGGGCGGTAGCGCTCGGCGGCTGAGCGGGCGCCTCAGGCGATGACGAAGCGGGCGGTCGGGCCGACCTCGACCGTCAGCGGGCCCTCGGTCGTGAAGCAGTCGCCGTCGACCATGTAGGCGAGCGAGGTCCCGCGCGGCGGGGTCAGCGTCGCGTGGCGGGCGACGACGCCGCGGCCGCTCGTCGAGCGGAGGTCCTTGCCGAGCCACACCCGCGGCAGGTCGAAGACGACGGTCGGCGCGGGGGCCGTGACGCCGATGAGGTGGAAGGCGCCGGTGAAGGCGTCGGCGTGGTGGAAGGGCTTGAAGCCGAGGCCCACCTCGGGGACGGTGCCCGCCGCAACGGTCAGAAAGTCCCGCTCGGGCCACAGGTTGTCGTCGACCTCGAGGGTCAGGCGGTGGCGTGCGCCCAGGTCGCGCGCGTAGGCGCCGCCGACGAGCGTCGAGGCCGCGAGGTGGCCGATGGTCAGCGCCGCGGTGGCGACCGTCGGGGACCCGTGCCCCTTGGCGTAATACGCTGACAGGAATCGCTCGAAGACGCCGGTCCCGAAGAGGAAGCCGAGGCGGTCGCCGATCTTGAGGCTCGGCCGCTCCCGCACCTCAGGCGGCGTCGGGCCGGCGCCCGGACCCCTGCGGCCGCTCAGCCCCGCGTGTCCACCGGAGTGCCAGTTGGCCATCAGGCCCGCGAGCAGCCTCAGCCGCGCGACTGGCGCCCCCCGCGGCACGCCGAGGCCGTTGGCGACGGTGTTCATCGTCCCACCGCGCAACAGCCCAAGCGGCGGGACCGCCTCGGGTGTCCCGCCTTCACCATAGACCGCGACGGCCTCGGCGAGCACGTGCCCGAGCGTCCCGTCGCCACCCGCGACCGCGATGAGCCCGACGCCCGCCTCGCGCGCCGCCTCGAGGGCCGCCTTCGTGGTCGCCGCGTCATCACAGGCCGCAAAGGTCGCACCAAGGGCCTGCGAGGTGGCCCGGAGCTCCCCGAGCGCGGACGGCTCACGCCGGAAGGTCCGGGCGCGCGGGCTCGCGAGGACCGCGACGCGGCTCACGACGGCTCGGGCTCGATCTGGACGGGCGCGAAGCCCTCGCGCGGGGTCTCGGGCAGGCCGCGCAGGCGCTGCTCGCGGATGCGGAGCAGGATGGCCGCCGTCTCCTCGATGGCGCGGTCCGAGACGTCGATGACCGGCCAGTGCGGATGTGCCGAGAAGATGTCGCGCGCGTATTGCAATTCGCGCACGATGTGATCGCGCCGCGCATAGTCGGTGTCATCGGGCATGTTCAGCGCGCGCAGCCGCGCCCGCCGGATGCGGATGAGGCCCGCCACGCTGATGGTGAGGCCGAAGATCTTGCCCTGCTCGATCGTGTCGAGCTCGCGCGGCAGCGGCAGCCCCAGCACGACCGGCACATTCGCGACCTTCAACCCGCGCTGCGCGAGATAGGTCGAGAGCGGCGTCTTGGACGTCCGCGACAGCCCCACGAGCACCATGTCCGCCTGCGCGAGCCCTTGGGCCGCCTGCCCGTCATCGTGCTTGACCGCGAACTCGACCGCCTCGATGCGCTCGAAGTAGGCCTGGTTCAGCTGCCCGATGCCCGGACGGCCCGCGGGCGCCGCGTTCAGGAACTGCGACAGCCGCCCCATCAGGTGCCCGATGAGGTCAAGGGTCTCGAGGTGGTAGAGGCGCGCCCGCGCCTCGAGGATGTCGCGCTGTTCGGGGCTGACGAGCGTGTAGACCACAAGGGCCTGCTCGAGCGCCGCCTGGCGCAGGGCCTCCTCGAGCTGCTCGCTTTTCCGCACGAGGCTGAAGATGCGGATCTGCGGGCGCGACTCGCGGAACTGGACGAGCGCCGCCCGCAGCACGCGCTCGGCCGTCTCGGCGGTCGCGTCGGAGATGACGTAGATGGACTTCGGGGCCGCAGCCACATTCGCGTCGGTCATGTGCGGATCCGATTGCTGAACCAGTCGATGAAGTCGATCTTGGTCAGGATGCCGACGATGCGGCCCGCGTCCTCGACGACGATGACGCGGTTCTGGCTGAAGAGCTGCGACAGGATGCTCGTCCGGTTGTGGCTCTCGACGAGCGCGAACTGCATGTTGAGGAAGCCCGCGATCGGCGTCTTCAGGTTCGCCCGCTGCTCAAGGAGAGCCGACAGCATGTCGCTCTCGGTGATGAGCCCGACGAGGCGCCCGCCCTCGAGGACGGGCAGCTGCGAGATGCCGTGCTCCTTCATGCGGCGGATGACGCTCTCGAAGGTGTCCTCGCCCGTCGCCGAGATGACCTCGCGCTGGTGCCGCGCGACGAGGTCGCCGACCGTGTCGCCCGCCACCTCGTCGGGCTCGAGGAAGCCGCCCTCGCGCATCCAGGTGTCATTGAAGATCTTGGACAGATAGCGCACCGCCGAGTCGGGCAGCATGCACAGGATGTTCTCGCGCTTGCGCGTCCGCTCGGCGTACTTCACCGCCGCGCATACCGTCCCGCCCGCCGAGCCGCCCGTGTAGAGCCCCTCCTCGCGGACGACGCGGCGCGTCCACTGGAAGCACTCCTTGTCGGAGACGCGGATGACCTCGTCGACGATCGACAGGTCGATGGTCGACGGGATGAAATCCTCGCCGAAGCCCTCGACGCGATAGGTCGACGCGGTCGGCATCTTGCCGGTGCGCCAGTAGTCGTAATACACACTCCCGATGGGATCGACTCCGACGACGCGGAGCGAAGGCTTCCGCTCTTTCAGGTACTTGCCGATGCCCGAGATCGTGCCGCCCGTGCCCATCGACGTCACGAGGACGTCGATCTCCCCGCCGGTCT
>SYAK01000184.1 GCA_005788935.1 Pseudomonadota bacterium | reverse complement strand
CCGAGGCCGGATGCCAGGCTCGCGCGGTCGTGCAACGCGCGCACCCGCCAGCCGGCGCGAGCGAGCATACGCGGGGCCTCGTCCGGCGCCAACGCGAACTTGAAGGGCTCGCCGATGAGCCCGAGCAGGTGACTCGTCCCGCGGCGCACCACCGCCCGCAGCGAGCCCGACGACGGGACCCACGCGTCGAAGACCAGCCGGGAGGGTGCCGTCCCGGGCTGCGCAGGCGGCGTCAGGCCCGCAACGGCCGACAGCGTGTCCGCGACCGCCTCGGGCGTGAGGTACATCGTCACGCCCTCCCAGAGGAAACAGGTTGGGCGCGACGCATCGAGCCCGGCCGCCAGCAGGCCCGCCGCGAGCGGCGTGTGCTCGAAGTCCACCGCCACGAAGCGTGGCGCCTCGGGCAGCCCCGCGCGCGCCAAAAGGGTGCGCTTGAGGCCCTGCGTGGCCGGAAAGTCGACCTCCCACACCGCGACCCCGCCGAGCGCATCCGCGAAGCGCCACGCCCGCGCGTCGAGTCCGGCACCGAGGATCACGACCTGTCGCCCGCCAGCCGCCACGAAGTCGAGCATGGCCCTGTCGAGCGTCCGGTGGCGCGCGACGACGTAGCGGGCGAGCGCGCCAGCTCCGAGTCCGAAGTGGCGACCCTGCATCAGGGCCTTGCCGGCGCCAGGGAAGCGAGCGAGAGCCGCCAGGGCTGGCTGGAGGAACAACGCCGCGAAGGGGTCGTCGATTCGCCGCGCCGCCCCCCGCGCGTGCTCGAGGGCGCGGAAGAGGCAGACGGCGGAAGCGGTGATCGAGGCGCCGCGCGGCATGCTTGCTCCGAACGTCGGGTTGGTCCCCGGACCCTATGCGGCGGCGGCGGTGGTGGCAAGCGCGGACACCCGCCTCGCCTCGGCCTGTGGGAGGGAGATCTCCAGGTGGGACCGAACCCGCGTCCGACGTTGCACGAGGGCGCCAGTCTGCCGTCGGCCGGGGCTGGAGCGCGCCTCACCGCACACCTCGCAGCGACCTCGGCGCGACGCCCACTTCGCAAGGCACCCGCAGCCGGGGATCACTCGTTCGGAAACCGGACGACCAGCTCGTCTGGCATGATCAGCCCCTGTTCGCGGCGGGCGGCCTCTTGCCAGCCGAGGGGGCTCTGCTCGATCAGCTCGAGCTCGTCCGACAGCTGACGGTTCTGGCGCTTCAGGCGCAGGACCTCGCCGCCAAGTCGGGCCTCCGTGCGTTCGAGACGCGCGAGCCGCTCCCCCCGATCGCCGCGCGCAAGATGCAGCACGACCACCGCCATCGCTCCGAGGAGCAACAGGACGACGGCGGCGCGGCGCAGGATGCGGGTGCTGGTGGCTTCGAACATGGGCGAGTGCGGCGGACGAGGACCGACGTGGGCTGGCGACCTGCGCGTCCGTTTCCGCGTACGTACGCCGCAACCGGACGCCGCGCAAGTCTTTCGCCACCCGTCCTGCGGGGCCCCGTGAAGGGCAACGCCGCCACGCCGCGACGCGCGGCGGCTTGCATCCGTGACGCAGTCGCGCATGCGTGGGCGGCAGCCGGCGCCGGGAAGCCGTCGCTTGCGCCCCCATCATGGGCCTGCAGGAGACCCCGCTTGAACGTCACAGTCGGCATGGGCCGGAGACACGTTCCTGACCTGACCTCGCTCGCACGAGCGGGGGATTCGTGCTAAGTCTCGCAGCATGTCCCGCGCGCCATACGCACTGACATCGCTCGCTCTCACGGGCGCAGCCCTCGCCGCCTGCGAGCCGCTCGCCGATACGCTCGACTTCGACCAGACGGCGGCGCCCATCTTCCGCGACGAAGCCGTCTCGGACCCGCCTGACTTGGCCCCCGGGTCGCTGCGCGTGATGGCGTGGAACATCAAGTACGGCGCGGGGCGCATCGATTTCTGGTTCGACTTCCACGGCGACCGGGTGCAGATGACCCTCGGAGAGGTCCGAACGAACCTCGACGCCCTGTGTGCGCTTATCCGGGAGGTCGACCCCGATATTCTGATGACGGAAGAAATCGAGGTCAATTCCCGTCGTTCGGCCTATGTGGACATGGTCGACCACCTGCTCACGTGCACCAATCTCAGCCACGCCGCCTACTTCCAGTCGTGGGACGCGCGCTACATTCCCAATGAAGGGCTGGGGCGGATGGATCTCGGAAACGCCATCTTTTCACGCTACCCGATACGTAAGGCGACCCGCTTCAAGCAGGTCGAACGTTCCGATCTCGATGGTCTGACGCGATACTTCTACATTCGCCGGGTGCTCGGCCGCGCCGTCATCGATCTCGGGGATCGCGAGGTCGCCGCGTGGGTGGCGCACGTCGAGGCCTACGACACGGATGGGACCAAGCAGGCCCAGATCCGGCAGCTCTTCGACCTGCTCTCCGCCGAGCCGCTGCCCTGGGTCATGGGTGGTGACCTGAACGAGCTGCCACCTGTCTGCGACGAGCGCATCGCAGGCGACTGCGACGCCACGCTTCAGCTGTCGGGTTTCAACGACGAGAACGCCCCCGAGGGCGACGACTTCGCGCAGCCGCCCTACACCCCGAGCGTTCTCGCTCCATGGTTCGACACCTTCACGCCCGCCATCGATCTCGCCCGCTACGGCACGACGCCTGCGTCTCAGCGACCCTTCTTCACGCACACGACGCTTGCGCCCGACGCGCTGAGCCCGCGCGACGGCCAACCTGGCTTCTGGAACCGCACCCTCGACTACCTCTTCGTCCGCGGGAGCGATCAGTGGGAGCCAGGCTCGACGGCTGTCCTGCAGCGGCCAGGAGACGGCCCGCCGCCGCTCGCCATCACGGCTGACCCGATGCGCCTCAGCGACCACGCGCCCATCCTCGGCACCTGGCGGTTGACGCCATGAGCCTGCCACTCACTGCAGCGCTGATCGCCCTCGCGGGCCTGTCCGACCTTCCGCCCGAGGAACTCCCGGCCACCGACGCGGCGCCACCCGCCACGACGGAACACACCGCGTCTCAGGTCCTCGAGCCAGCGCTCAACCCACCCTCGGAGCTGGCCGAGCGCCATCGCCTGCCGCCGCTCGATTCGGCCGCGACCCTGCCCCGTGGGGTGCTGACGGTTGGCGTCTTCGGGCCGCTGCGCTGGGGGCTCCGCGACGACGTCGAGCTCGAGATCCATCCGCTGGTCTCGCTGCTGGCACCCTCGCCCACCGTGCGTGTGCGCTACGTCAAGACCCCGCGCATCACACTGACGGGAGAGTACGGGGCCAGCTACCCGAGCCTCCTGCTGGGCCTCACCCGGGGGTTCCTGTTTCCCTCGGGCGACCGCGAGCCATGCGGCCCCGCTTGTGGCAACAGCGGGCTCCCGCATCACCTCGTCCTCGAGGCGGGCGGTGTCGCGTCCCTCGACCTCGGCGCGGCGGGCGTCACGAGCCTGCGCACAACCCTCCGCGGCGGAATCCAGCTGACCGACGGCGCTCTGCCGCCGCTCGACAGCCTGCTCGCACCGCTCGAGGTGCTGCTCGCTCCCGTCACCCGCGGCTGGCATCTTCGCCTCGCAGGCACCTGGGACGGCCCGCTCGGCCGCCACCTGCGCGCCCGGACCACGTTCGCCGTCCACACGATGGGCGCACCTCCCGCCGGGTTCGCGGCGACCTCGCCGTGGGTCCTCTCGTGGCACGCCGCCCTCGACCTCGCCCCCGGCGACCGCGGGTCACGGCTGACGGCCGGCTTCATGCTCTGGAACTGGGACACCCACGCGACCGAGCTGGTGTCGCGGCCGGACGGCACATCCATCCGGCGCCGCGTGCGCTCGAACGACCTCCTGCCAACACTCGACTACGTTCACGCGTTCTGAACCGTCCGGCCCTGTGGGCGCCCCCCGAGCTCTCCTGTCACGACCCGAGGTGATGGTGGCTCTGCCAGCGAGGGCTTGACGCCGGGGCGCGGCGGCAGTCTTCTCTCGCGCGGAGGCCCGCCATGCCGTCGCCGCTCGCACGCCACTGGACGCTCGAACCCTCAGTTACATTTCTTAACCACGGCAGCTACGGCGCGGTCCCAAAGGCTGTCAGCGCGTCGCAGGATCGCTGGCGCGGCCGGATCGAGGCGAACCCGGTCCAGTTCTTCGGGCGCGAGTTCCACCCCGCGGTCGACGCCGCCCGCGGGCGCCTCGCAGCCTTTCTCGGCACCGCCCCGGAGCGCCTTGTGTTCGTCTCGAACGCCAGCGCCGGCGTCAGCACGGTCCTCGCCTCGCTCGCGCTAGCGCCTGGCGACGTGCTGGTCACGACCGACCATGTCTACGGAGCCTGCGGGCTCGCCCTCGACGCAGTCGCGGCCCGGACGGGCGCTCGGGTCGTTCGCGCGCCCGTCCCGTTTCCGGGCACGGATGCAGCCACGGTCACCGAGCGCCTGCTCGGAGCCCTCGACGCCCACGCGTCGCGCGTCCGCCTGCTCCTCATCGACCACATCACGAGCCCGACTGGCCTGGTGTTTCCGGTGGCCGACCTCATCCGCGAGGCTCACACGCGCGGCGTGCCCGTCCTCGTCGACGGCGCCCACGGACCTGGCATGGTATCGCTCGCGCTCGACGCGCTCGATGCGGACTTCTACACCGGCAACCTGCACAAATGGGTGTGCGCCCCGCGCGGAGCCGCCTTCCTTCACGTCGGCGACCGCTGGACGCGTCGTGTCCCGGCGCTCGTCACGAGCCACGGCGCCGGCCTCGACCCGACGAGCAGCGGCCGCCCCCGCCTCTGGCTCGACCACGACTGGACAGGCACCTTCGACCCATCCGCGTGGCTGTCGGTCCCGACCGCGCTCGACACCCTGGCGGGCCTCGTGGACGGCGGCTGGGAGGCCGTCATGGCCCACAACCGCGCCCTCGCGCGCGCGGGCCGCAACCTGCTCTGCGAGGCTCTCGGGGTCCCTCACCCGGCACCCGACGCGATGCTCGGCAGCCTCGCGGCCGTCCCCCTGCCCGCGGACGTCTCACCCGGGCTCGACGCAGAGGCGCTCCACCACGCCCTCCACGACGCGGACCGCATCGAAGTCCCTGTCGTCCCGTGGGCGGGCGGGCGCCTCGTACGTATCTCCGCGCACCTTCACAACGACCTCGACGACGTCGCGCGCCTCGCAGACGCCCTCACGGCCCGCCGCGGCTGAGCCGTCACGGCCCCTCGGACAGCCGTTCAAGGCGAAGCCGGGCCGGCACCGGACCTCTTCGGCGGCCTCGACCGCGCCGCGCGGATGGACCGCTTCGGCTCAAGCCCGCCTGTCGAATCCGAGCGTGTGACCACCTCAGGCCCGCCAAGTCCGCGACCGGCCTCGACACCTCGTGTCCCTCCACAGGCCGCGTGAGGCCCACCCGGAGACGAGGGCGACGACCGTGGCTCCCAAAGCGGAACGCCGCAAGCCAGGTGGCGGCCCTCGGGTTCAAAGGACCGTGCGGACGAGGCGGAGGCCGGTCATCGTAAAGCGGAAAGTCGGCGAGGCCACCCCGCGCATCGCGGCCCGAGACGCGTCCGGCCCATATTGCGACGCGCCGCCGCGGACGACGCGGGCATTGCCGAACGCGGCGCGCTGCGGGTTGGTTCCGTTCGGTCCGGAGGCGTCACTCGCGTCACGGTCCCAGGTAAACTCTTGCGCATTCCCGAGCATGTCGTGGAGCCCCCAGTTGTTCGGAGCCTTCTGCCGCACCTCGCGGATCGTGCCCGCGCTGTTGCAACTGTACCAGCCGAGGGCGGAGAGCTGGGTGCCGCTCGCGAAGCTGCCCGCCCCGCTGAGGGTCACGCAGCCGCTCGTGGCGCTGAGGTTGCCGCCGTAGGTGGCGGTCGTGGTGCCCGCGCGCGCCGGGTACTCCCACTCGGCCTCGGTGGGGAGGCGGTAGCCCGAGCACAGGTAGACGTCGCCCGCACTGACCGTCGGCATGGTGTCACCGCAGGCGAGCGTGCCGGCCTGCCATGTCCCCGTGCAGCCGGTCGAGGGCATCGTGTAGCAGGGGCTGAGGCCTTCCGCCTGGCTCTGCGCGTTGGCGTAGCCGAGGGCGCTCCACCAGGTCAGGTTCTCGACCGGGCAGGTGTCGCCGCAGGTCGCGAGGTTCGACGGGTTCGTGCCGCCGCTGCGCGCCTTCCACTGTCCCTGCGTGACCTCGGTCTCCGCCATCTGGAAGGAGCGCGTCAGCGTGACCCAGACCTGCCCCTCGTTGCTGAACCTGCCGATCTCGCCTGCAGGCGAACCGATCAGGACGGTGCCGGGCGGAATCACGACATAGCCGTCAGGCGTCGGCAGGCTACGCACGAGGCGGAACCCGAGGGCGGTGCCGAGGGCGCCAGGCGAGATGCCACGCCGTCTGGCCGCGCGCATGGCGTCCGCATCGTCGCTGTATGAGCCGCTGCGGGCCACGCGGGAGACGCCCGCGCCGGTCCACTGCGGGTCCGTCCCACCCGTGCCGTTGGCTGCGAAGCGGTCCCAGGTCCACTCCAGCACGTTGCCGAGCATGTCATGGAGGCCCCACACGTTCGGGGACTTGCCCTTGACCGCCCTCGGCCTGTTCGGGAACGCCTCGCAGCTGAACCAGCCCAGGTCCGAGAGCGGCGTGCCGTTCAGGAAGGCGCCCGCACCGCTGAGCGACACGCAGCCGCTCGCGCCGCTGAGGTTGCCGCCGTAGGTCGCGGTCGTCGTGCCAGCGCGCGCAGCGTACTCCCATTCTGCCTCGGTCGGGAGCCGGTAGCCTCTGCAGGCGTAGACGTTTCCTCCCTGGACCGTCGGCATGCTGTCCCCGCACGAAAGGGTCCCCGCCTGCCAGGTGCCGGTGCATCCGCTCGACGGCAGGACGTAGCACGGCGCGAGCCCTTCCGCCTGACTCAGCGCGTTCGCGTACCCGAAGACGCTCCACCACGAGACCTGCTCAACCGGGCATGTGTCGCCGCAAGTCGAGGCAGCCGAGGGGTTCACGCCTCCGCTGCGCGCCTTCCACTGGCCCTGCGTCACCTCCGTCTCGGACATCAGGAAGGCGCGCGTCAGCGTCACCGACACCTGACCCTCGCCCGTGCTGCGCCCGACCTCGCCGCTCGGCGAGCCCAGCGAGAAGGTGCCCGGGTTGACGCGCACCCAGCCTGTGGGCGCGTCCGCGGTCCATCGAGCGAAGAGCGTGTGGTTCGCGGCCGTCGTCACCTGCGTCGCGGCCGT
>SYAK01000016.1 GCA_005788935.1 Pseudomonadota bacterium | reverse complement strand
GAGGCCGCGATCGACCTCGCCGGGATCTGCGCCCACGTGACGCTGCTCGAGTACGGCGGCGCATTGCGGGCCGACGCGGTCCTCGTCGAGCGGTTATTGCGCCTGCCGAACGTGACCATCCACCGCCACGCACGGACCACCCGCGTCCGCGGTGACGGGGCGCGTGTCACCGGGCTCGCCTGGGAGGATCGGCAGACGGGGGCCTCGCATCTGCTGACGACCGCTGGCGTATTCGTTCAAATCGGTCTTTCGCCGAACACCGACTGGCTCGTGGGCGCCGTCGAGACCAATCCAGCGGGAGAGATCCTCGTCGACCCCCGCGGCGCCACAAGCTGCCCCGGTGTCTTCGCGGCTGGCGACGCGACCACGACCCCGTTCAAGCAGATCGTCATCGCGATGGGTGACGGCGCGCGCGCGAGCCTCGGGGCCTTCGACTGGCTCATGCGCCAGCCGGCCTCGCCGGGTGAGAGGCCGCCTGTGGCGATTTGAATGTTTTGGACGATTTCGTGTTGCCGGTTCGGTCGCCGCGCTTATCATCTGGGAGATGCGCAAACAGCTGACCGTCGATGACATCCTGAACCTGAACCTCAACCACCTGCGTTACTTCTACGAGGTCGCGCGGGCTGGCAACATGCGGCGGGCCGCGCTGCGTCTCGGCGTGTCGCAGCCTGCGCTGTCGAAACAGATCCAGGCGCTCGAGGACGCGCTCGGACTGCCGCTCTTCTTCCGAACGGCCCGTGGCCTTCAGCCGACCGCCGACGGGGACGTCGCGATGTCGCACTCCGAGCGCATCTTTGCCCACGTCCGCGACCTCGAGGCGCAGCTCGACGCACGGCGGCGCGGTTCGGCGGGCCGGCTCGCGGTCGGCGCCATCCCCTCGATGGCGAGCCACATCCTGCCGCCGTTCGTCGGCCGCTACCGAGAGGCCTGCCCGATGGTGCGCCTGCGCATCCTCACGGCGCGCGCCCGCTCGGTCGTCCGGGCCCTCGAAGAGCATCGCGTCGACGTCGGCCTCGTCGCGGAGGCTCCCGCGGTCGATCACCTCGTGTTCCGCCCGTTTCAGCGGGCGCAGCTCGTCGTGATCGCGGCACCCGACAGCCCCCTGGCGTTCGAAGCCAGCCGCGCCCCCATCGGCGTCGCGGCGCTGCACCGGGCGGACATGGTGGCCTTTGACCCGCCCGCGCCGACCCGGCGCGTGGTCGACCGCTACCTGACAACCCTCGGGGTCTCGCCGCGCATCATGGTCGAGTGCCCGGACATTGCGACGATGCGCGAGCTGGTCGCGAGGCGCCTCGGCTTCGGGGTCGTGCCGCAGGACACCGTCGCGGTCGATGTCGCGGCACGGCGTCTCGTGGTACTGCCCATTCGCGGCTGGGAGCTGTCGCGGACACTCAGCCTTGCGCATCCGCCACTCGACGAGCTGAGCCCGGTCGTCCGCAGCTTCGTCGAGCTGTTCCCCCGCCTCGCGGCCTGATCCGGCGTCAGCCTTCGGCTGGCGGATCCAGCGGGTCCCAGCCGAAGGTACGCAGCAGGCCGAGGGTCTTCATGAGCGGCAGCCCGACGATGGCCGTGTCATCCGCCGTGTCCGGGTCGGCCTCGACGCGTTCGAACAGGGCCAGACCGAGCGACTCGATGCGGTACGAACCCGCGCAGTCGAGCGGCGCGTCCGCGTGGACATAGCGCTCGATCTGGGCGAGCGAGAGCGACCGCATCCAGAGCGTGTGGACGTCAGTCGCGAGCCGCGTCGTGTGTCCGTCCGAGACGGCGACCGCCGTGATGAGTCGGTGGGAGCGGCCCGCGAGGCGGGACAGCTGGGCCACGGCGCGGTCCGGGGACCCCGGCTTCTCGAAGACGTCCGACTCTGTCGCCACGACCTGATCGCTGCCGATCACGAGGCAGCCCGGGCGCCCGCGCGCCACCGCGAGGGCCTTGTCGACCGCGAGGGCCTCGGCCATCGCCTGGGGTGCGAGGTGGCGGTAGGTCGACTCGTCGACGCCGGGTGCCACGGCTTCGAAGTGGACGCCGAGGCGCTCGAGGACCATGCGGCGGTAGCGGCTCGTGCTCGCGAGGATGAGGCTGTGGGTGCGCATGCCTGATCAAGACGCGACCGGCGAAGGCCGTCAAGAAAGCGCCCGAAGGCCGCTCGAGCGAGGACCGTGCCGCCTGAATGAATCCTCATTCAGCTTGACGCGCGACGCCTGCGAGACCTCCGCTCCGGCGTGATGTGGGCCCGACCGGCCTCGCGGCGACGGGTGCGGTCGGGCGTCGCCGCGGCCGCTTGTCTGCATGACTTTGGCCAGCACCGGTGGCATGATGTGCCACGTCGTCGCACCTGGAGCCTCGCATGACCGCCACCTTCGAGAAGCCCGGACCGACTCCCCTCGACGCCGCGCTCGCGCTGCGCGAGGACGGAGACCTGCGCGGCGCGGTCGCGCTGCTGTTGCGGGCGGCTGGCGATGGTCTCAACGACGTGGAGGTCGTGCTGACGCTCGCCAAGATGCTCGCCGAGTCCGACCAGCTCGAGCAGGCCGAGCGCTGGTTCAACCGCGCGCTGGCGCTCGCGCCCGACGACCTCGCCGTGCAGCTGGCGTGGGGGACCTTCCTCGGGCAGGCCGGCCGCCTCGACGCCTCGCGCGCGTTGCTGGCGAAGGTCGGCCACGCGGCCCGCGACCGCCTCGCCGAGGCTCTCTCCGAGGGTGAGCAGCAGGCGCTCGGCCACATCCTGAGCTTCCTTGGGTCGACCGAGGTCAACCTCGCGCGGGCCTGCCTCGAGGCGGGTGACACCTACGCCGCCCGCGCGCTGGTGCTGCCTTGGCTCGCCGATCCCGAGCACTGGGGCTGGGCCCATGCGGTCTACGAGGACGTCGTTGCAGAGACGGGTGGGGACCTGCTGCAGGCCGCGCGCGACGGGCTGTCGGACGGGCAGGCCTCGCCGCCGATGGGGATGGCGCTCGTCGCGGCGCGACTTCAGGAGTCACCTCCCGACTTCGGCGGGCTTGATGCGGTCCTCGCGCGCGCCGACGCCATGTTCACCTTCGACTGGCGTCACGCGGATCCGGCCGTGACGGCCGGGCTGGCCGAGGCGCGTCGGGCCTACGGGCGGGCGGTCATGCGCGGCGAGATCGTCCGCGATACCTGCCGCCACCTCGACGCGCCGTCGCGGAGACCATTCCTCGTCGAGCTCGCGGGCGACCCCCATGGGCTCCTCGCACCCCTGCGGGGCGCCACCGAGGCGGTCCACCCGCATGTGGCCTGGCGCACGGACCCGGACGCCGACCTCTCTCTCGCCCTTCAGCGGGTTCGGGAGGGCGGGTTCGCCGAGGCCGCGCGAGGGCTTGTCGCAGCGTCCTTCCGCAGCTGGTGGCAGGCGATCGCGGGCCGCCTCGCGTCAGGCGAGGACGTCGCGTCGGCGCGGCTCCCGTACTTCTACGCGCCAGGTGCCGCAGCGGCGTTGGCGGCGGGTCGCGGCGGCGAGGCGTGGCCACCGGCCCGCGCGCTCTCGGATGGCTGCTATGACTCCGCGTGCGCGACGGTCCTCGCGGCCCTCGAGGACGCCGCGATCCTCGCCCACATCGCACCGTGGCTCGACCCGGCCGTCGACCGCTTCGTCGCGTCCTGCGCGGAGGCCGATGTCGCCACCATCGCCGAGGGCCTGCGCGAGCTGTGGCGGCTGCCGCAGGGGGAGTACGTGTTTGCGGCCGATGGTGCCGACGGGCTGCGCTGGCCCGTCAGCTACCCGGACCACGGACGCGTCGGGGACCTCCTCGACGCGCTCGCCGACCGCGAGGCGGCAGACGATGCGGCGATCGTCGTCTGGCGGGCGACAGGCGCCGCGCTCGGCGACGACGAGGTCGCGTGGTTCGCCGAGGTCGCGGAGGCCGAGCTGCGAGACGCCCTGACCCTCGACGCGCCGGACAGCACCCGTCGGGCTGTCATCGAGCGGCGCGGGGCCGCTGCGCTCAGGGTCTCGGTCCGTCTGGCCTAGAACGCGGCAGCCTCAGCGGAGCGCGGCCGAGACGCGGTAGGTCTGGCAGGCGGTCCCAGCGCCGTAGCGCTTGACCTGCAACATGTAGCGCCCAACCCCGACGAGCGCGCTCACCGTCTCGCTGTCGCCCGTGCTGTCCGAGGTGGCGACGGTCTGGCCGTTGACGTCGAGCAGCACGAGGTCGAGGTCGCCCTCGGCGTGGCGAAACGCGAGCGAGCCCGTCAGCTGCCCCGCCCGGGTGGTCGCGACGGCGAAGTGGTCGAGGTCGCCGCAGGCGGTGGCCTCGAGCGTTGCCCCGGGGGCTAGCGTGGCCGCCTGGACGGGCGTGTTGTCGGGCTCGTGGCGGTCGGGGCCCGTTGCGTCCGACCCGCCGCTGAAGGTGACCGTCAGGCGGTAGGTCTGGGGGGCGGCGGCCGCGCCGTAAAGCTGGATTCGCATGAAGACGCGCCCGCCTGAGACCCGCAGGGCGAGCTGCTCGGTGTCGGCCGAGCCCGCGGACTCACCAAGCAGGACGCCCTCGGCGCCGGTCATCGCGAGGTCGACATCGCCAGATGCATGGCGGAAGACAACAGATGCCGTCACGAGCCCCGCCCCGGGCGCGTCAAAGGCGAACCAGTCCGTGTCACCGGTCGCGATCTTGCCTTCGACCGCGCCCGACAGGACGACGCGCGCGTCGCGCACCGTGTCGTTCGGCTCGAAGAGGTCCGCACCGGGGACCGGGTCCGCGCCGTCCGCGTCGAGCCGCTCGCGGAGCCGGCACCACGGGGTTGCGGCGCTGCGCGCGAGGCGGTCATCACCGGTGGAGACGGCCTGCGGGCAGGCCTCATCGGCTGTCCAGGCCTTCCACTCGGCGGCCCGCCCGATGAGGGCCGCGTGCTGCCTGAAGGGCTCGTAGCCGCCAGCGGTCGCGCGGAAGACGATGGGCTCCGCGCAGGTCTTGCCAGCGTCGCCCTCGTCGCTCAGCGCCTTGTCGAGGACGATTTCGTGCATCGCCGATGTCGTGCTGTTCCAGCAACAGGTCCGGGACTCGCCGTAGACGAGCTCGGCGAAGACGTAGTCCTCGAGGCGACGGTGGGCCGCGTCGACGGCCTCGCGCTCCTGCCCCCAGGAGGAGCGCATGACGGCGTAGAGCTTCGCGAACGCCTCCTCGCGCCGCGTCCGCGCCGAACAGCTCGCAGGGTAGCGCCGGAGGTGCGCCCGCTGGGCGTCGATCTGCGCGAGCAGCGTGTCGCGGAGCTCCTCTGGCGAGAGGGCGTCGAGGATGGCCCGGAAGGTGTCGAGGCGGGCCGCGATGGCGGTCAGGTTCGAGGCGTCGATGAAGGCGGCGCGGTCGGACTCGGGGACGACCTGCGTGTAGCGTCCGCCCGCCGCGACGGGCGTCCGCCAGCGCTTGAGCCCCCCGCCGAGCGCCGCGTAGCTCGCGCCGTCCGCGCTCTGCCCCGCGCCGCCTGCGTACTCGGTCAGGAAGGCGTTCTGGCTCGCGGCGGCCGACTCCCAGATGGGCTGACGGCGCGGCATCGAGCCGCTGACGACCTCGGCCGAGACCTTGCCGCCGTCGAGGCGGTCCACGTGCTTCACGACGAAGACGTGCCCGATTCCGGACCGCTGCCAGCGCTCGACGAGCATGTCGCCCGCCCTGATGGCCGTCGGATCGAGGTTGAAGGTGTTCGACGGGTCGGCCAGGTTCACGGAGCCGAAGTAGCTGAGCAGCAACAGCATCAGGTAGCCTGTTCGCTTGTTCAGATAGAGCTCGTCGAACAAGGCCCCGGCCCGCGCCCCCTGAAAGAGGGCGGGCTGGAAGTCGTCCTGCGACCCGCCGAGGCGCCTCGCGCGAAGGTTCGCGTCCTGCGGCCAGCCGTCACGGGCCCATCGGGTCCCGACAGCGGTGTGGTCGCGGTAGGCGGTCTTGAAGGCGGGGGTCCCCGCGTAACGCGTGCCGTCCGCGTACAGGAAGCCGAAGTGCCCGACATACAGGCGCTTTCCGCCGACAGCGCCCTCAAGGTAGAGCGGAAGACCGTACCAGCTCGCGAAGGTGGCCCGCAGGAAGATCGCGACCTCGGCACACTCGAGCGCGGGGGCTGGCACGGTCTTGCCCCAAGGGGTCGTCAGGGTGAAGGTCTCGCGCCCGTCCGCCGACGTCGTGCGCGGCATCGATTGCACCCAGGCTGCATACTTGCGGTCCCAGGACAGGCCGGAGTCGGCGGGCCACGCCAGACCCGCCAGGCGGGCCTCGGCGGAGCCCGTGTCTCCCCACGCGTTGCGCACCGCCCAGACCTGTGCCTCGCCGTTGTCCCACGCGGCTGCGGGGCCCTTGCGGCCGATGACGCTGTCTTCCTTGGACTCGGACGGGAGCGCTGGGCCGACGAGGGGCTTGCCGGCCTCGGGATCGTCTGGGCCGATGGCGACGAGGAAATCGCCCTCGACGGTCTCGGGGATGGCATCGCAGGCGGTCGCGAGGCCGAAGGCGACGAGCGCCGCGGCGCGAGCGAACGGCAGGCGGGTGAAGGGCATGAGGCGTCCTTGATTCGCGGGTTCCGCGCACGCGGGTCGACCACGCGCGGGGCGCGCTCGTTACCTGACACCGCCCCCCGATACAAGCGGTCGCACAGCTTCGGAATCGCATCGCGCGACAAGGGCCGCCTCGGGGTGTCGGGCGCGGCGCACCTCACGCTGCGTCGCCACACGCGGCGCACCTGTCGGGTTCTGGCGCAGAACCTGCGGGGATCGCGAATCGTGGCGCCGCGGCAAGCCCCGTGGTAAACGCCTCGACCCGCCCGTGGGGCTTCCTGCCCGGTGACCCCGCGGGTCGTTCTGAACATGCGTTCCGTCAGGTCCTTGACCGCGCCCGGGGCGGGCCTAGTCTCGCTCTCACTGCACGCAGCCGACCGCTGCGGCAGGGACGGGACCCGTCGCCTCGCGACGGCCCCCAAGAGACCGACGCCCGCCCTGAAGTATGGGCCGAACATGCTGGCCCCGCCCCACCGCTCAGGAGATGCCCTGGATGTCCGACCGCAACCACAACCCCGAAATCCCGGCGTCGCCCTTCCCGCTGCTGCCGCTGCGCAACGGGGTACTCTTTCCGGCCACCGTCACGACCCTCGCGGTCGGTCGACCGCAGAGCCTCGCCATCCTGCGCCAGGTCAAGCCCGGCCAGACCGTCATCGGCGTCGCCGTCCAGCGCGACTCGAACGTCACTGACCCGTCCTTCGAAGACCTCTATCCGACCGGGGTCTTCGCGCGGGTCGTCGGCATGCAGCGGCACGGCGAGAATGCCGTCATGCTGTCACTCCAGGGATTGTCGCGTTTCGCGCTCGAGTCGCTCGCCGAGACGATGCCGGCCTGGCTCGCGAACGGCACGCCGCTTGACGAGCCCGTGCGCGACCCTATCGAGGCGGAGGCCCTCGCGGACGCACTCCGAGCCCGCCTCGCCGACGCCGACCGGCAGCTCTCGCAGCGCCTCGGGCAGATCCCCGCCAACGAATCGCCTGGGCGTCTCGCCGACCGGGTCGCGGGCGCTCTCGAGATGCCAGCGGACAAGGCCATGCAGGTCCTCGCGACCGCGGACGTCATCGAGCGGCTGCGCCTCGTGGCGGGCTTTGTCGGCGAGATGATGACGTCGCGCGATGTTCGCCAGAAGATCGACGAGGAGGTCCGCCGCGAGCTGAACCGCAACCAGCGCGAGGCCGTCCTGCGCGAGCAGCTGCGCGCCATCCGGAAGGAGCTCGGCGACGAGGGCGACAGCATGGACACGCTGCGCGAGAAGCTCGCCAACATGGACCTCCCCGACGAGGTGCGGCAGGCGGTCGAGCGCGAGCTTCGGCGGCTTGGGAGCATGAGCCCGGGGCAGGCCGAGGCGAACGTCGCGCGCACCTACCTCGAGTGGAT
>SYAK01000183.1 GCA_005788935.1 Pseudomonadota bacterium | reverse complement strand
GCCGTTCGGGCCGACGATGCCGATCTTGGCGTCCTTGAAGAACGAGAGATAGATGCCCTTGAAGAGGTCCTTGCCCGTCGGCAGGCGCTTCTCCAGGTTGACGAGGTTCATGATGATATCCTGCATGAGCGCTCGCATACCCCAGTTCGCCAGCCGGGTCGAGACCCTCCGCACGGTCGGTCACGGTCGGTCGGGAGCGGCGCTGCGGGCCTGGTGTGTGAAAAGACACACTTGCGCCACGCCAGCCCGTGAGGCCGCGCAGGGCCGCGCAGGGCAGGATGGCGTCCCCGCGTGGTTCGTGGCAGCGTGGCGGCCATGACCCACCCCGCGATCCCGCTCATCGCCATCGTCGACGCCCAGACCGAGGGTCACGAGGCCCTCCGCGACGAGGCCGGGCCCGGGTGGGACGTGACCGTCGTCGAGGGCTTCGCTGAGGCCGAGCTCGCCATCGCGCGGTCCGCCGTGCCCGTCGTGGTGGCGCCCGACACCCTCGAGCCCGAGCCCGGTCGCGACGTGCTCGCACGCCTCGCGGCCTCGCGCCTGCGCTTTGTCGGCGTCCTGCTCGTCGATGACCCGACCGGCCTCGGCACAGGCCTGCTGCCAGGCGTCACCCACGTCATCTTCCGCCCGATGCGGCCTGGCGTCTTCCGGGTGGCGCTCTCGGCCGCAGCCACGGCTCGCGCGGCGCTGCTCGAGGCGCTGTCGGAGGCCGCCCCGCTCGCGCGCGCCGCGACCGACCTCGGGGACGTGCTCCGAGACCTCGCTGGCCGCGGTACACCCTCGGCGCTGGCGCTCCATCACCTCGCCCGCTGGCACGCCCTCGCGACGCGTCCCCTCGAGTCGAGCCGCGTGGCGCTCGGCCCGCTCGTCATGGACGCCCTCACCGAGCTCTCTCCGCCCTCGGCGCTTGCGCTGTCTCCCTCCGACCTCCGCTTCTCGGAGGCGCCACAGCATCGCGAGCCCTGCGTCACGGCCGACGCCCGCGCCCTGCACGCGGCCATCCACGCGCTTGCGACCGGCTTCACAGCGGGCGCGCCGGGCGTGACGCTCGCCGTGAGCCTCGAGCCCTGCCGCGACGGAGACCGCCCAGGCTGGCAGTTGACGCTCGAGACCCAGACCCCGGCGGGCCCGTCACCGGTGCCGGCCCCCGATCTGGCCGCGACCGTCATCACGCGGCACGGCGGCACCCTTGAGCGCGCGCCGGGCCGCGCTGTCGTCTGGCTGCCGTCTCACGCCTGACGGGCGACCGCTGGGAGGCTTCGGAGGTCAACCCTCGCGCCGAGCCCCCAAGGGCCGTCCTTGACCGCGTCACACGCGTCAGGTCCCAGCACCCTGGGGGTCGTGTCCGACTTTGTGAACGTGCGACCCCACGCCCGCCCTCAGCCCGAGAGCACCTCGGTGAGGGCCGCGAGCATGCGGTCATTCTCGCTCGGCAGCCCGATCGTGATGCGTACAGCGTCGACGAAGCCCGCGGCGGCCATCGGGCGGATGATGACGCCCTTTCGCAGCAACGCGTCATTCAACCTCGGGGCTGCCCGTCCCTGCCCCTCGGGGTCGAGTCGGGTCGCCTGATCGGCGGATAGCCGGACGAAGATGAAGTTCGTCTGGCTCGGCGTCGGCCGCATGCCCAGCGCCTCGAGCGCCGCGTGCACCCGCGCCCGCTCGTCGACGCAGGCTCGCACCGTGCGCGCCACGTGATCTGCGTCCGCGATGGCCGCGATCGCCGCCGCCTGCGCGGGTCCCCCGACGTTGAACGGCTCGCGCACGCGGTTCAGGAAGCCAGCCACCTCGGCCCCGCACAGCGCGTAGCCGACGCGCAGCGCCGCGAGCCCGAACGCCTTCGAGAAGGTCCGGGCGGCGACGACGTTCGGGTGGGCCTTGACGAGCGCCACTCCGTCGACCGGGTCGGGGTCGGTCACGTACTCGAGGTAGGCCTCGTCGAGCACGATGATGGGCGGCTCGCCAGGCGCCCTCGCGTTGACGGCCTCGATGAAGCCCGCGACCGCCGCGTGCCCGTGGCTCGTCCCCGTCGGGTTGTTCGGGTTCGCGAGGTAGACGACGCGCGTCGTCGCGTCGACCTTGTCCACGAGGGCCGCGAGGTCGAACCCGTCGCGTGGGTCGAGCGGCGTCTCGACGAAGGTGTGGCCGTGCGCCATGGCGATGATCTTGTAGGCGATGAAGCTGCCGGCACTCGACAGCACCGTGTCGCCAGGCGACGCGACGGTCTTCGTGACCATCGACAGCAGCTCGTTGCTGCCATTGCCGACCACGATGTTCGCCGGGTCGAAGCCGACGAAGCCGCCGATCGACTCGCGCAGCCGGAAATACGACGCGTCGGGGTAGATGTGGGCCTCACGTGTCGCGCGCGCCACGGCGTCCGCGACCGACGGCGGCGGCCCCCAGGCGTTCTCGTTGCTCGCGAGCTTGATGGCGCCCGTGATGCCGAGCTCGCGCTCGAGGGCCTCGACGGGCTTGCCCGCCTCGTAGGGCTTCAGTCGCTGGATCATCGGGTTCGTGCGCATCTCAGGTCCCCATCCGTCGCTTGAGTTCGACGAGCGCTGCGTCGGCCTCCGCGGCCTTGACCTCGCGCGCTGCCGCGAGCCCCTCGGTCGGTCCGACGAGCTGCTCCATCTGCTCCACCAGGCCGCGGGTCCCCTCCCGCATGCCAGCCCCGCCTCGCGCGAGGGCCGCCTCGTGCTTCAGCGCCGACTTCTTCGCGCGGATCGCCTCGAGCTCCCCCTCGATGAGGGTCCGCTCGGACCGCAGCGGCTGGACCTCGGCGAGGATCTGCTCGCAGGCGGCCTTCGCCTTGATGAGGATCTGCTTCGCCTTCTCGAGCTTCTCCTCGGGTCCTTCGAGCTTTCCGCTCACGATCGCGAGCTTCGCGACCTGCTCGTTCTCGGCCTTGATGAGCTCGGCCAGCTCGAGCCTGAAGCCCTGCTCCATCTCCTCGTTCACCATCGTGCCCCCCCGCGAAGTCCGCCGCGATACTTTCAGTTCAAACGTTCCTGGCTCATGCGACCGCGTCGATCGCCTTCCGAACCGACGCCTTCAGCGCCTCGACCCGCGCCGACGCCTCGGCCCGCGCCGCCGCCAGCCCGCGGTTCCCCACCTCGGCCTTCGCCTCGAGGTAGACCTTCAGCTTCGGCTCGGTGCCAGAGGGCCGCGCGATGACGCGGCTCCCGTCCGCGAGCCACCACGTCAGCACGTTCGACCGCGCGGGCACCCCCTCGGGCTCGCCGTCGGGCGGGTCGAGGTCGCGCACCCGCACGACCTCCGGGAGACCCGGGCCGACAGGTTCGGCGCGCCCGGCGGCCCGCCACGCGCTCATCACGCGCCCGATGCGCGCGAGGCCGTCGAGTCCTGGCAGGACGGCGGTCACCTGATCCGTCACCGACACCCCGATGCGACGCGCGATGTCGTCGAGGCGGTCGAGCAGCGTCCGCCCGGCCGCAGCCTCGTGGGCCGCGAGCTCCATCAGCGACTGCGCCGCACCGACGCCGTCCTTGTCGCGCACCGCGGGCCCGACGCAGTAGCCGAGCGCCTCCTCGAAGCCGAAGACGTAGGTCTCGCCCGTCGTCGCGGCCCGCCGCAGCGCCTCGTCCCAGATCCATTTGAAGCCCGTCAGCACCTCGGCGCTCGCCACGCCGTGCGCCCGCGCGAGCGGCTCGAGCATCATCGTCGAGACGAGCGAGCAGATCGCGAGCGGCCTCGCGGGCCAGGTCGCCTTCTTCGGCCCTTCGGTGAAGATCCAGTCGGCGAGCAGCAGGCCCACCTCGTTGCCTGTGAGTTGCCGCCAGCCACCGCTCGGCTCGCGCACCGAGACCGCGAGGCGGTCCGTGTCCGGGTCGTTGGCGAGGATGAGGTTCGCGCCCTTCTGGTCCGCGAGCGCCATCGCCATGTCGAGCGCCCCCTTCTCTTCGGGGTTCGGGAATCGCACCGTCGGAAACCGCCCGTCCGGGTGGGCCTGATCGTAGACCGGGTGCAGCCGCCGGTGGCCGCGCCGCGCGAGCGCCTCGGCGACCCAGGCGTGGCCGACGCCGTGAAGTGCGGTCGTCACGACCTCGACCTGCACGGGCGGCTCGGATGGTCCGAGGCACTGCGCGTCGATGGCCTCGAGGTAGGCCTTGAAGTCCGCGTCGCCGACGACCCGGATGAGCCCTTCACGGACCCCCTCGACGAAGGCCTTGCGCGGCACCGCCGAGGCGTCGGTGATGGCGTCACGGTGGTCGCGGATGCGAGCGTCTTGCGGCGGCACGATCTGCGACGCGGACGGCCCATATACTTTGAAGCCATTGTATTCCGGCGGGTTGTGCGAGGCCGTCACGATCGCCACGCCCGCCGCCCCGCGGCGCTTGCCGACAAAGGCCACGACTGGCGTCGGAGCCGGGTGCGGCAGCCAGTGGACGACCACGCCGTGAGCCGCGATGACCTCCGCCGCCACGCGCGCGAAGACGTCGGACTTCATCCGCGCGTCCCGCCCGATGGCCACGCCCCGGCTCGCCGCGTCGGGCACGTCCTCAAGCAGCTGGCGCGCCACCGCTGCGGCCGCCTGCGTCACGGTCGCGACGTTCATGCGCCCGGGACCCGCCCCGATGAGCCCGCGCAGACCGGCGGTCCCGAATTCCAGCGGTGCGGCGAAGCGCTCGCGCAGGCCGTCCGTGTCACCGGCGGCCACAAGGGCGTCGAGCTCTGCGCGCGAGGCGGCGTCCGGGTCGGTTGCGCGCCAGGCTTCCACCTGGACGAGGAGGGCAGGGGGG
>SYAK01000182.1 GCA_005788935.1 Pseudomonadota bacterium | reverse complement strand
GGCGAGGCGTCCAAGGCCGGTGTGCGTCGCGTGAAGCTTGGTGTTGAAACGATTCCACCAGGCGGCCGGGACGTGCTTGACCGCGTCGAGGCGCAGGCCCTCAGGGTTCAGCAGGTTCAACCACTTCGCGGTCGCGGCCTCGAGGTGGGCCGCAACCTCGGGGTGCGCCTGATCAAGGTCTGGCAGCCCGTGGACCTGTCCCTCCTCGAGTTGCCGCGGGTCCTCCCAGTCGACGATCGCGCGCGGCGGGTGGAACCAGCTCGG
The DNA here is from genome assembly GCA_005788935.1 of Pseudomonadota bacterium. The sequence continues at coordinate 3,245 of SYAK01000182.1, read as the reverse complement.
GTGCGATGCGGCGAGCGGCGCGTCGGGTCCGACGTGGTTCAGCACGAGGTCGAGCCACAGGCCGAGCCCGCGGGCCCTCAAGGCCTCTCCGACCGCCGTGAGGTCCGCCTCGGTCCCGAAGCGCGGCTCGACCGCCATGAGGTCCTCGGTCCAGTAGCCGTGCCATGGTGGATGCCCCAGGAACCCCGTGTCCCGGGTGTCAAACGGTGGCGACAGCCAGACGTCACCGACGCCGAGCTCCGCGAGCCACCCGATCCGCGCCTCGAGGCCGCGCAGCGTGCCGCCATGCCAGCCGTCTGGCCCGCCAGTCCCGGCCTCGGCCCCCTCAGGCCGCGCGAAGCGGTCGATCATCACGAAGTACAGCGCGTCGCGCCCGCCGCCGCCAGCCTCGGAGACCCTCGCCCACGGGTGCTGCATCAGCGCGGCGTCGAGCAGCTCGGCGAGGGCGTCCTGCACGGGGCGCCAGGCGCCGGAGAGGGCCTCCGGCTCGCGCTCGTGCTCATGGAACAGGTGGGCCGGGACCGAGAAGCTGCGTGCGAAGACCGGTGTCGCGGGGTCTCGGTCCTCGAGTGACAGGCTCACGTCGACGTCCCAGCGGAGGCGCCCCACGAGCTGCGTGAAGAAGCGGGCGCGCGTCTCGATGAGCAGCACCAGCTCGTCCTCCGGGGCGGCGGCGCCGAGGGCCGCGAGGCGCCCGGTCGTCGTGCGGTTGCGAGGGTCATCGAGCTCGGTCGACGACGTGAAGCGGACGGTCAGGTTGCGTTCGCCGAGCCGTCGCTCGAGGTCTTCGAGCAGCGCCGAGGGTGCGTAAAGGCGCGTGCCGCTCGCGTCCTCGAGCAGGAGATGGACGGCGATGGTCGCAGGCTTTCCGAGCCGGACTGGCGGCACCGACGCGAGGCACCCCGCGAGCGAGACGACGCAGGCGAGGAGCACCGTGACGACGGAGCTGGGCTGTCGCCACATGCCACGCCCGCTCCACGGCGCCTCTTGAAGGAGTGCTCGCGGGCTTGATGCTTGCAGTTGCAATGATTGGTGTTGCAAATGTTGCGATTGAAAACACGTGGGTGACGGTGGCCTCAGAACCATGCCTCGACCTCTAGCGACAGGATGTGGTGCCAACGCTGCGACGGTGCGCCGTAGACGTTGTACTGATCGAGGCTCTCGACAAAGGAGTTGCCGAAGGCGTTGATCTGACTGGACCATTGCAGCCCGTACAGCAGCCGGAACGACGGCCGCGTGTAAAGTCCGAGCCCCAGCGGTGACAGCGCCGGCCCGACCTTGAGCTGCCATGTGTCGCGGACGTCCTGGTCACCGAATTCCAGCCCGCGCGGGTCCGAGAGGCCCTCGGTCGACGCGAAGACGCTGTCACCCCAGCCGCGGTAGCGGTGGCCGCGGTGCGAAATCTCGCGGGCGAGCGACGACTCGAGGAGCAGATGCAGCTCCGGCGTCAGATAGGTCTGCAATCGCGCGACCGTCGACATGAAGGTGCGGTTGTCGTCGCCCGGCGCCACCTGGTTGTCGGGGTTCCATGCGTGCCCCCACAAGAGCCCCCAGGCGAGCTCCAGGCGCCCCGGGATAAGGGTCAGCTGCGCCTCGTTGCCGATCGTGAGCGCGTGCCGCTCGTCCGTGAGGGACCCGAGGTGCAGGCGAAACACGCGGTCGGCGAAGGTCTCGGTCGAGAACTGGTCGGGAAGCCGCTTCTCGAGGCGGGCATAGAGGCTGTTCCAGCGCAGCGCGCCGCCGCCGAACCCCACGTATGCGAAGCCCAGCCAGGCGGTCGCGTCACGGGCCTCGGGCGCCGGGAAGTCGTCGAGACGGTTCGGGTTCGCGGCGTCGTAGCGCGTCATCACCTCCCCGCGCAGCCAGTCTTCGTAGTCGAGGTCCGGCGTCGTGTGCGGCGCGAAGCGGTTCCCCGGGACCTTCGGCTCGTGCATCACCTGCCCGCCAAGCCCCAGCTCGAGCCCCCGCGCCAGCGACACGCGCACCGCACCGCCGACGGTCAGGACAGGCGCGTATTGCGTGGTGCGCAGCTTGAACCCGGAGTCGCCGACACCGACCGTGACGTCCACGTCGTCGTCTCTGTAACGCGCCGACAGCCCGACGGTCTCCGCGAAGAGGTAGGCCGGGCGCATGTCGTAGAGCCCGAGGTCTCCCATGAAGTAGTCGAGCGTGCCGAGCTGCCAGGTCACGTTTGGCAGCGCGAGGTTGCCGCCGCGCACGAACAGCTGGGACAGGCGGAAGGCCGCGAGGTTCCCGTCGTCAGGCGAGGCGCTGCCGACCGATCCACCCTCGATGCGCGCGTGAACCGAGGTCCACGGCGCCCTGCGCCCCGAGACCTCCGGCAGCAGATCGAGCCGCCCCTCGAGCGCCGCCCACGGTCGCTCGTTCAGGAGCCGCCCGTGCAGGTTCCAATAGCCGAGCGCTCCGTTGCCGCCCTGCAGATCCGGGCGCGCCATGACGCGGAGGTAACCGCCAGCACCCGCCCGCGGCCTGTCCGGCTCGGCGCGCACGGTCGCCACGCCAGAGGATGCGGCGAGGCACGCGACGAAGGCGACAGGCGTCGCGAGACGGGCAGGTAAGCAGCGCATGCGCTCGAGCTTAGCGCGCGTCGCTGCCGCTGTCATGCCGAACGCACCCCGGGCGGGGCCATCACGCCGCCGGGAAGCCGGCCGACGGCAGCACGTGCCCGAGTCGGTCCCGACCTCCAGGTCAGTCGGCGAGCAGCGCGCCTCGCCGGGCCTTGAACCAACCTGGATCGTAGCGGTCCAGTACGGCCGCGAGCAGGGTCCTCACGGCGCGACTGCCTCCAGGCGCTTCCAAAGACGCATGGCGCCGCAGCCACCAGCGGCAGCTTCGGCGGACCGAGCGCTCGGTGTCCCGTCGCCCGACCGCCCCACCGCACGCCCCACCGTCCTCGCAGCGCGTGGCCGTGAGCGTCCGCGCGACGGCCTCGCAGCGGCGTGTCAGCACATCCCTCGGCTCCGCGAGCGACCGGGCCAGCGTACCCGCGCTCAGGTTCGGCACCTCGCCGAGTCGTTTGAGTTGCAACCATGTCGCCGCGAGACGTCGCAGCATCGTCCTGAACGCTGCCTGATAGACCTCGCCTGCCGTCACGCCGCACATCGGGGTCTCCGGCGTCGGCAGCTGCGCCTCGGCCCAGCGCGCGGCCCACGGGCTCAGCTGCTTGACCCCGCCATCGCCCATCCGCCGCCAGGGCGTCCCAGACAGCGCGCCGAGCGCCCCCT
>SYAK01000181.1 GCA_005788935.1 Pseudomonadota bacterium | reverse complement strand
ATGTTGGTCTGCATCGCCTCCATGCCCGAGGCGGCGCTGTGCATGCTGCGGATCATCGTGGACTCCTTCGAGGGTCTGGAGGGGGGCGGCTCAGCGGCCGATGATCGAGTTGGCGGCCTTGTCCATGTCGCCCGAGGTCGTGATGACCTTCTGGAGGGCGCCAAACGAACGCTGGACGCGAATGAGGTCCATCATCGTGCGGACGGGGGAGGCGTTCGACTCCTCGAGGTGCCCGGACAGCACGCTCGTCTGCGGGAGTGCTGGCGCGTCGCCGTCCGCGGGAGGGAGGAAGAAGCCCTGCGGGTCCTTCTCGATTCCCGCGGCGAGGTCGACGGTCGCGATCCCGAGCCGCACCGTCGCCCCGTAGCTCGTGTAGATCGAGCCGTCGGCCTCGATGGTCGGGATCTCGTCGGGCGGCAGGAAGATGGGCCCACCGCTGTCGGAGAGCACGCGGTGACCCGCGTTCGTCCGCAGCGCGCCGTCCCCGTCGATGACGAGCTGACCACTGCGCGTCAGCCGCTCGCCGAGCGGCGTCTCGATGCGCAGGAAGCCGTTGCCGGTGATGGCGACGTCGAGCGGGTTGTCGGTGCGGCGGATGGCACCGCTCGAGACGTCGGCGATGTCGTCGCGGGTGGTGACGAAGTGCTTGTCGACCTCGACCTGCGGCGATCGCGCGAGGAGCCCTGGACCGGCCTCGCCACCAGGCGGGTTCAGGTAGGTCGTGCGGGTCGTGTCGCGCTCGATCGCGAGCTGCTCCTGAAAGGTCAGGCGGTCCGCCTTGAACCCGGTCGTGCGGGCGTTCGCCAGGTTGTTGGCGAGGACCTCGAGGTTCCTCAGCTGCGCCATGGCGCCCGAGGTCGCGACGTAGATACCGTTGGCCATTGGGTTCTCCTCGTGCGTCGGAGCGTCAGAAGGGCGTGATGATGTCGAGGCCGCGCTGCAGCCAGCCCGGGCGCTGTTTCTCGCTGACGACGCCGCGGCCGGTGAACTCGATCTCGGCATCAGCGATGCGCGCGGAGTCGACCGAGTTGTCGTCCATGATGTCGACGGGGCGAATGACACCGCTCACGTAGAAGTGGTGCTCCTCGTCGTTGACGAGGATGACGCGGTGGCCCTCGATGAAGAGGGTCCCGTTCGGCAGGACCTGCTTGACCATCGCTGGCACGATGGCGCGGACGGAGTCCTGGCGGCTGGTCTGGCCAGAGCCAGCGAAGTCGGTCTTCTGGGCGGCGTTCAGGATGTCCTCGTCGAGGCCGGGCCCGAGGACCTTCATGAGGCCGAGGAAGGACGCGATCGAGAGCTGGTTGTTCGACTCGCGGGAGAGCTCGGTCGAGGCCCCCCGCTCGGCGCGCGCGTCCTCGACGACGTTGACGCGCAGGATGTCGCCCTCGCGCATCGCGCGCTGGTCGGCGAACAGGTAGCTGGTCTGGCTGGCGCGGGTGTAGAGCGAACCGTTGGCAGGCCGCTCGCCGAAGGACTTGAGCTCGACACCGCTCTGGTAGGTGCGGCGCTTCGGTTCGTAGCCGTCGATGTGGCTGACTCCGCACCCCCCGAGACAGGCCGAGGCGACCGCGGCGCAGAGGACGCTGGCGTGGAGGCGGCTTGGCAGGCGGGTGGTCATCGTGGCGGCGCTCCGTCGGAGGGACGGTCGAAGTGGGAAGCAAGAACCGTGCCCGAACCGAGGGGCGGACGACGTTCGAGCGATGTTTGCACCGCGGCGCCCTTTTTGTCACGTTTCCGGACGGAGGCGCGTGTGAAGCAGCGGGTGGTGCTGGTGAAGAAGATCCTCCGGATCGCGGAGCTCGTCGAGAAGCAGGCGATCGCGGAGTTCGCGGCGGCCGAACGTGCGGTCGACGAAGCCGTGCGGGCGCTCGCCGAGCTGCGCCGCGAGAGCGAGGCCGCGGAGGCGCGTCTGCTGTCTGGGCAGGGGCTCTCTGGCTTCGAGCGCGAAATGCTCTGGGGGCACCGCGTGTGGTTCGTGCAGGCCGAGCGCGAGGCCCTCGTCGAGATCGGGCGGCTCGAGGCCTTGGCTGCGGTGGCGAAGACCGCGGCCGACGCGGCGAGGCGCGAGGCGCGGATGCGGGAGAAACTGCGCGAGCGGGTCGTGACGGAGTACCGCACCGAATACGAGCGGAAGGCCAACAAGGAGCTCGATGAGGTCGGCGCGCGGCGTTTCGGAGCCCCGGACGTCAGGCGTGACTCCTGACGCGTCCTCTCGGGCGCCATGCGCGGCACAGGATGCAAGCGGTGACGGTCATGCATGACGCAAATCATCGCCGGACGCGGCGGGCGCTCAGTCGTCGCGCGAGGCGATCGCGGTGCGGAGGCGCGCGATGGCTGCCGAATTGAGCTGGGAGACACGGGCCTCCGTGACGCCGAGAATGTCGGCGATCTCGCGCATCGCGAGCCCCTCCGAATAGTAGAGGCCGAGGATCGTGCGGCTGCGGGGGTCGAGCTGCTCGATGGCCTGGGCGAGGGCGAGGGCGAGCTCCTGACGCGACCAGCCGGAGATCGTGACCTCGCGGGCGAGGGCCGTGCTGTCGGCCTCTTCGGCGGGGGCTGTGTGGAGGGTGCGGATGAGCGCGCGCAGCTCGTCGACGTCAGCCTCGCTGATGCCGAGATGGTGCGCGAGCTCGGTCGTGTCGGGCTCGCGCCCGAGCTCGTGCGTCATGCGTTCGACCGTGGCCGTCAACTGTCTGACGCGCCGCCGGTTCAGCTGCGAGAAGGGGTCGACGCGGCGCAGCTCGTCGAGGATGGCGCCCTTGACGCGGAACTCCGCATACACCTCGAAGGGGCGCCCTGAGGAAGCGTCCCAACGGCTCCACGCCTCGATGAGCCCCATCGTGCCGACGGACACGAGGTCCTCCCAGTCGAGGACCGCCGGGTTCGTGCTGGCGTAGCGGCGGGCCCACAGGCGGACGAGTCCGGCGTGGCGCGCGATGAGCTCCTTGACGTCGGTCGGGGTCCCGGTCGTCGGCGAACCGGGCTCCCGGAAGCGCTTGTAGGCGCGGAGGCGCGGGTCCTCCGGTGGACTCACTCGGGCGCTCCGGCGGGCGGAGTGGGACGCGGGAGTGGCCCGCCGCCGAAGAACTTCTCGACATCGGGCGAGGCTGGCTCCGCAGGGACGCGGCGGCTCGCCTGACCATAGACGTGCTGCCAGAAGAAGCGCAGCTCGGAGGGGACCTCGCTGTCGGCGATCTGCGAGGGCGGTGTCTTCAAGAGGTGCTGCGACAGCGCGCGCAGACGCTTGCCCGCCATCGAGGTCGGGCGCTCGACGACGATCGGCAGGCGCTCCATCACGGCCTCGTGGACGCTCGAGTCGAAGGCGACCCAGCCCGCGAGGTCGATCTCGGCCGCGCAGAAGCGCTTGACGAGCAGGTTCAGACGCTCATGGACCCGTGCGGCCTCGTGGAGATCCTCGGCCATGTTGACGACGAGGCTCAGACGGCGGCGGTTCGTGCGTCGCAGCAGCGCACGCGCGGTGGCGTAGGTGTCCGCGAGGGCCGTCGGCTCGGGGGTCGTGATGAGGAGGATCTCTTCCGAGGCCGACGCAAAGAAGAGCGGATTGTCACCGAGCCCCGCGGACGTGTCGATGACGACCCAATCAAACGAGTTGCCCAGGGAATCGAGTGACGCCATCAGCGCGAGCTTCTCGTCATCGGAGAGCTCGGTCGCGTTGGCGGACTTGCCCGGGAGCAGCGACGGACCGAGCGGCGTCGGGATGATCGCGTCCTCGATCGGGACGAGGCCGCGGGCGACGTCGACGAGCCCCCACGACGGGTTGACGTCGAGGAGGAGGTCGGCGTTCGCGAGGCCGATGTCGGAGTCGACGATCAGCACGCGCCGCCCCTGGGCCGCGAGGTCAACGGCGAGGGAGACTGCGATCTGGGTCTTGCCGACGCCCCCCTTGCCACTCGCGATGGCGAGGACGCGCAGCGGGCGCGAGGCGGGTTGCGGCGCCGTGGTCATGCGTCCCTCCCGAGGATGTAACGGGCCACCGTGGGTGGGTCGGCGGGCCCGATGTCATCGGGGATCTCGGGGCCGGCCGTGAGATGGCTCAGGCGGAAGCCGGCCTTGACGCACGCCGCGAGTGCGGCGGGCGAGCCGCGGGCCTCGTCGAGCCGGGTGATGATGACGGAGGCGACGGAGGACGGCTCCCACGTGGCGAGGATGTCCTCGAGCAGGGCGCGCGACAGCGTCGCAGGCAGGACAAGGTGACGCTCCACCTCGCGCCCGCCGACAGGCTTCAGGATTTCGGCCCGCCGCGCGAGATCGAACGGCGTGTGACCGGCCGTGTCGATGAGGATCAGGTCGAAGCCGGCCAGGCGATCGATGGCCTCCTCGACCTCGGCCCGCTCGCGCGCGAGGATCGCTGGCATGTCCATGACATCCGCGTAAATGGACATCGCCTCGAAGGCGCCGAGGCGGCTCGTGTCGGTCGTGATGAGCGCCACGCGGCGACCGCGCCCGAAGGCCGCGAGGCCCGCGAGCTTGAGGAGCGTCGTCGTCTTGCCGACCCCCATCGGGCCGACCAGGGCCACGACAGCGCCAGGTGGCAGGTCCTGAATGGGCGTCGCGGTGATGATGCGCTGCTCGAGCTCGGCCTTGATGGCGGGCAACGTCGCGCGGTCGAGATCGTGCCCCTCGCCGAGGCGGGCGCGCGCGCTCGCGAGCAGGGACTCGGCAAAATCGCGGTCAAGCCCCGCGGCGATGAGGCGAACGAGCGGCTGACCCTGCTCGAGGAGCTCGCGGGCATGCGCGAGACGGGCGACCTCTTCGCGAAGGTACTGCTCCTTTTGGCCGAGCGACTCGATGCGGCTCTCAAGGTCCTGGGCGTTTCGCTCGAGACCGCGGAGCTGCTTGAGGGTGCGACGTATGGCCTCGGCCTGCGCGTCCTCGATGGAGCGCTCCTCCTCGGGCTCGGACTCCGGGACTGGCGGGGGCTCGGCAGCTTGCACCTTCGCCGCTTTCCGGGTCGGAGGCAGAGGGGGTGGCGCACCAACGGCCGGCTCGGGCGCTTCGTCCTGTCGCGCCGCTGGGGTGGGCAGGGCCTCAGGTCGCAGCGGACGACGGGTCACCGGGCGCGCAGCGGGCGCGGCGTCTTCCGGACGGGACGCGATGACCTCGAAGCGCGAGCCGGTCGGCGCACCTGGACCGCGGTCACGGGCCGACAGGATGACCGCCTCGGCCCCGAACGCGGCCTTGACACGGGCAAACGCGTCCTGCATCGCCGACGCGAGGAAGACCTCGGCGTTGGCTTGGCGGTTGGCGGTCTGGCTCGAGGTCGGCGGCGCGGTCGACATTGGCGTGGCTCGTGCTCCTGGGGGGCGGGCGGGTCATAGCCCGCGGGCGAGGCGAGGGGAAGTGTCAGGTGCGGCCGCTCGGCACGCGCGCGGTGGGAGCTGGCGGAGGCGCCCCGCGGCGGGCGGGCAGCGTCATCGTCATGACGGTCGTGACGTCGAGCCGTGGT
>SYAK01000180.1 GCA_005788935.1 Pseudomonadota bacterium | reverse complement strand
TTCAAGACCGAGATCGCGCCGCTCGAAATCGCGCAGAAGAAGGGGCCAGCTCTCGTCATCGAGGCCGACGAAGAGCCCGGGCGTGGTAATCCGGGCAAGGTGCCGACCCTGTCGCCAGCGTTCCAGAAGGACGGCACCATCACGGCCGCCAATGCGTCCAAGATCAACGACGGCGCCTCCGCGATGGTCCTCGCCAGCGCAGACGCCGTGAAGTCGCTCGGGCTCACCCCGCTTGCACGCATCGCCGCGACCGGACGGCACGCCCAGGCGCCAGAATGGTTCACCATGGCGCCTGCTGGCGCCATGGCGCACGCAGCTCAGCGCGCCGGGCTCAAGCTCGGCGACATGGACGTCTTTGAAATCAACGAGGCGTTCGCGGTGGTGGCCCTCGCGGTCGCGCGCGAGCTCGGGCTGTCGCTCGACAAGGTCAACGTCCGTGGCGGTGCGGTGGCGCTCGGTCACCCCATCGGGGCGTCGGGCAACCGCATCCTCGTGACGATGCTCAACATCCTGCGCGACACCGGTGGCCGCTACGGCTGCGCCGGCATCTGTCTTGGCGGCGGCGAGGCCGTCTCGGTCATCCTCGAGCGCGTCTGACGCGAACCCGCATCTCCCGCCGCTGGAGCATCCGATGAGCGAGCTCTACTACGAGAACCTCACCTACGAGCGCGACGGGCACGTCGCGACGCTGACCATCAACCGCCCGTCCGTCCGGAACGCGCTCGATCGGAAGACGCTCTCGGAGCTTCACCGCGCGATCTTCGAGTTCCGCCACGACAACGACGCGCGTGTCCTGATCCTGACGGGAGCTGGCGAGCGCGCCTTCGTGGCCGGCGCCGACATCGCCGAGATGACCGCGATGACGCCCGAGGCGGCTGAAGACTTCGCGCGCCTCGGTCAGACCCTGACGGCCGCTATCGAGGCCTTGCCGAAGGCTGTCATCGCGGCGGTCAACGGGTTCGCTCTGGGCGGAGGCTGCGAACTCGCGCTCGCTTGCGACTTCATTCTCGCCTCGCAGAACGCGCGCTTCGGCCAACCTGAGGTCAATCTCGGTCTCATCCCGGGCTTTGGCGGCACACAGCGCCTCGCGCGCGTGGTCGGGCGCTCACACGCCCGCCAGCTCATTTTCACGGGCGAGGTCATCACCGCCCAGAGGGCCGTCGAGATCGGCCTCGCGAATGCCGTCTACGCGCCCGAGGCGCTGATGGACGCGGTCCGCGAGATCGCGCGCACCATCGCGGCGAAGGGGCCGGTTGCGGTCGGCGCCGCCAAGCGCGCAATCATCCGGGGTTCGGACCTGGCCCTTGAGGTCGGCATGGAGTTCGAGGCGATGCTCTTCGGGTCGATGTTCAAGACCGACGATATGCGCGAGGGGACGAAGGCCTTCCTGGAGAAGCGCACACCCGATTTCAAGGGACGGTGATTCGTGGTGCATCATCGCGTGCTTATTGGTAAACCCGGTCTCGACGGCCATGACCGCGGGGCCAAGGTCGTCGCGCGGGCGCTTCGTGACGCGGGGCTCGAGGTCGTCTACACCGGTCTCCACCAGACGCCTGCGATGATCGCTCAGGCGGCTGTGCAGGAAGACGTCGACCTTGTCGGGCTCTCCATCCTGTCTGGCGCCCACAATCACCTCGTGCCAGAGATTCTGCACCAGCTCGCGGCGCGCGGCGCGGCGGACATCCCTGTCTTCGTGGGTGGCATCATCCCCGAGGACGACATCGTCGCGCTGAAGGCCTTGGGGGTCGCGGCCGTCTTTACCCCCGGCGCGCGCCTTGAGGACATCGTGACGCAGGTGCGCGGTATTCTGGCAGGACGCGGCGCGGTCGACGCGGCGCTCCCAGCGACTAGCGCCTGAGCCCGGGTCGTTCGTGGCGCAGCTTGCCGAGGAGACGGATGAGGCCCTGATGGCGCGCTATGCGCGAGCGGGGGACAAGGCCGCCTTCGAGCTGCTGTTCCGCCGCTGGGCGCCGCGTCTGTCGGCGCTGCTGGCGCGAACGGCCGGGCCGAGCGACCAGGTCGAGGACCTGCTGCAGAAGACGTTCATGCATGTCCACCGGGCGCGGGCCGACTATGAGCCATCGCGCCCGTTCAGGCCATGGATCTGCACGATCGCGCTGAATGTCCGTCGGGAGAACAGTCGCAGTCGCAGCCGTCGAAAGGAGGCCGCGCTCGACCCCGAGCACGTCCCGGAACCTGGCGTGCCGCCCGAGGTGCGCAGCCCCGACGCGCGCGCGGTTCAGCAGGCGCTGATGAAGCTCGGAGATGCGCAGCGAGAGGTCATCGTGCTGCATTGGTATGAGGGGTTTTCCTTCCCGGAGATCGGCGAGTTGCTCGGGGCCACGACGACCGCGGTGAAGGTGCGCGCCCACAGAGCCTACGAGGCGCTGCGTCTGTTGCTGGCCGATCTCGCGTAACCGTCCCAGCAGCACACGCATACCCACCCCCGCATGTCCGAGCAACGCCAACAACGCCTGCCGCACGAGCCCTTGAGTGCATCCCCGGGAGCCTCCGAGGTCGAGAGCGCTCTCGGTCAGGCCCCAGCGCCGCCCGAGCTTGACCTCGACGCGCTCTGGGTCCGTGTGGCGCCCTCGACGGTCGACGCGCGAGTAGGCGTTCTCGGGCGACTCCGAGAGCTGCCGTCATCGCTGCGTGTCATGCTCGCGGTGGGCGTCGCCCTCGTGGTGGCGAGCTTGTCACTTCTCGTCGCAGGCCACCGGACGGACCTCGGCGCCGAGACGCTCGTGCGTTATGGCATCGTCATGGCCGGCCTCTTCGCGCTGACCGGGCTCGTGTTTGCGGTCGGACTGCGCGGTCCGGCTGCACGTCCGGTGGCAGGAAGGACCACGATGGTCGTGGCGGCGGGGCTTGGGGCGCCTGTCGCGCTGGCGTTGTGGCCGGACCTCTGGCGAGACGCAGTCCTGCCCGCCGAGCCGCCCATCTTCCTCTGTATTTTGCCAGGTCTCGTCTCAGGCCTTGTCACGGCCGGCCTCGTCTGGGTTCTGCAGCGCGACGCGTCGCCGCGGCGGGGGCGCGTCGTGGCGATCATGACGGGCGGCGGCGTCACAGGGTTCGCGATGCTCCAGCTGCACTGTCCGGCTCGGGACGCAGGCCACATGCTCTTCGGCCACGCCACGGTCGGCTTGGCGCTGCTGCTCCTGACAGGGGGCGCCGCACTCGTCGTGCGTCTGGTCCGGACCCGGCGCAGCTGAACGCCGGCGTTCTTGGACGCACGGAATCTGCCCTCGGCCCGTCTGAAGGGAGGGCCGTTGCGCTGCGTCATGCGTCGCGCTTTGGAGGCCCGCCAGAGGACCGGGTATACGGCGCGGCGGTGGAGGAGGCCTCGAGGGGGGCTAACACGTGGAACGGCCTCGCGGCGCGCTCAGGAGGGCCTTGGAAAAAAAGGTTGGAAATCGGACGCGCGGAACGGGGCCTCGACGGCATTGGGGGGT
>SYAK01000179.1 GCA_005788935.1 Pseudomonadota bacterium | reverse complement strand
TCTGGGAGAAAGTCTGGCGAAGTGCACCGTCGCGTCAAGCTGCGGTGCTGCGTGATGCCTTCGAGTCAGCGCGGGGTGTCGTCAGGGTGTACCCAACCCGCGGGGGGCGCCTTTGCCGCGAAGCGCGACGGGTCGGCGAGAACGAGCGCCTTCGCGGCCGGGACGGGCACGCGGATGGTCTCGACGCCCTCTTCGGGAGTCGCCTTGCCGAAGGTCTCGAAGAACCGCGCGTCCTTCGCCTGCTGCGCCTCGACGAGCGGCGACGGCTTGGCCCCAGCGGCCGCGAGCACGTTGTCGCTGTGCATCAGGAAGAGCTGCCAGACGCCGATGGCGACAGCGACGAGCAGGACCGCCATGGCCGCGAGGAACGCAAAGAGGTTGCGATCCGGGGTGAGGTCGATCTCGTGCCCCTTCGGGGTCGATCCTGCCTGCAGACGCAGTGGCGGCAGGGGCTCGCCGTCGGTTGCAGGACCGTGGTCGTGGTGGTGGTCGTCGTGATGCTTGTGGTCACCCATGGCTCGACCTCAGATGTTCTCGAAGCGGAGGGATTCGGCCAGGCGCGGATCGCCGACCGGGGCCGTGGCGGCGCGGCCGGTCAGCCACGCGAACGTGGCCACGACAAGGCCACCGACACCGACGAACGCGAGGATGTCGGCTGGCGCAAAATGGAAGTGCCCATGGTCCTGACCGAGCGCGATCGCCATGTTGGGCTGAACGAGCCAGAACATGTCGACGTACTGACCGACGAGCAGGATGCCCGCGCCGATGGCGAGGAGCTTGCGGTTGCGCTTGACCCCGCGCTGCATCAGGAACCAGAACGGAAACAGGAACTTCACGAGAGGCAGCAGCACCGTGACGACCTCCCAGCCGCCGTGGAGACGGTGGCCGTAGAAGAGCGTCTCCTCCGGGATGTTTGCGTACCAGATAAGGAGGAACTGGCTGACGGCGCTGTAGGCCCAGAAGGTCATGAACGCGAACGTCCACTTGCCCATGTCGTGGAAGTGCTCGGTCGTGATGGCGTCCTTCAGGACACCCGCCTTCTGGAGCGCGATGGCCGCGAGGATGCTCGCCGCGCCCGCGGCCATGAGCCCGCCGGCGAAGTAGTAGATGCCAAAGATCGTCGAGTACCAATGCGGGTCGAGCGACATGATCCAGTCGAGCGCCGCGACGGTCAGGGAGATGGCGAACAGGGCAAAACCGACCGGGGCCCACCGGCGCATGCTGTGCGACAGCTCCTGGTCGCGCGAGGTGTCCTGGGCGACGGAGCGGCGGTAGTACATCAGCGCGAGGAAGGACCAGACGGCCACGATCGCGATGGAACGGATCAGGAAGCTGCCTTCGTCGAGGTACGGCGCCTTGTGCGAGAGCAGGATGTCGTTGGCGACCTCTGGCTTGTCGACGTGGGTCCAGTGGTAGAGGTCGTGCGCCCCGAGGACGACCGGGGCGATGAGCAGCGCGAAGAGCGGCAGCGTCGCCATCCAGTTCTCGAAGATGCGCCGCACGACGACCGACCAGCCCGCGCGCGTCCCGTGCTGAATGAGCACGAAGAACAGCCCGCCGAGCCCGATGGAGGCCCAGAAGACCAACGCCGTCAGGTACGAGAAGAAGAACTGCGTGTGGGAGACCTTGTCGCCGTTGACCGTCTCGCCGAGCGCCCAGGCGCCCCCGAGCCCGGCGAGGCCGAGCACGACGCCAATGGCGGGAAGCTTGCGCCACAGGCTGTTGGCGGGGAGGGTCGTGTTCTCGACGGTCAACGTCGGGAGATGTCCGTGTGCGGCACCCATGTCAGCGACCTCCCTCGAGGTTCGAGCGTTCGTGGTCGGGCACGTCCGCAAGCTGTGCGTCCTGGCTCACCTGAAGGACCCGTACCCAGGCGGCGATGGCCCAACGGTCCGCGACCGGGATCTGCGCGGCGTAGGGCATCATGGTACCCTTGCCCTTCGTGATGACCTCGTAGAAGTAGCCGAGCGGCATCGCCTTCAGCTTGGCCGTGTGATAGCTCGGGGGCGGCACCTTGAGGCCACGCGCTGTGACGATGCCGTCGCCGTAGCCCGACTTGGCGTGGCACGCCGCGCAGTAGATGTTGTAGCGCGCCTCGCCGCGCGACAGCAGCGCCTCGTCGAGCACCATTCCGCTCGGGAGCCCGTCGAGGAGGCGACCGTTTTCACCCCGACCCTCGTGGAGGGCCTTGTCCGCCTTCAGGTTGCCGTGGGCGACCGCATTCGCGGGCACCGGGCGCACGGCGCGACCGTCAAGAAACCAGGGGTTCGCCTCCTGGGGCTTGAAGTACTGCTGAGAGTCCATGTTCTGGATGAGGTGCACTGGCGGGTCCGAGGACTTGTTGCCACGGCATGCGACGAGGCTCAGGCCGAGCCCGACAAGGAGGGCGTACTTCATTCTTCGGCGAGCTCCTCAACGTGGGTTGCGCCGATCTTCTGCAGGAACTTCTTGGTCTTCTTGACGTCGAAGTTCGGGTCGCGGGCCTCGATGGCGATGAAGAACTTGTCGTCTGTCACCGCGAGGAAGCGCTCGCTCTGGAACACCGGGTGGTGAAAGGTCGGGATGCGGTTGAGACCGAACATCCCGAAGACCGCGCCGAAGGCGCTGAGCAGGATGGTCAGCTCGAAGAAGACCGGGATCCAGGCCGGCCACGACGCGAACGGCTTGCCGGCGATAATGATGGGGTAGTCGACCGCCGTCATCCACCACTGCATCGACCCGGCGATGGTCATGCCGACCAGCGCCATCGCGAGCACGATCCAGCCAAGCTTGGACGGTGGGATGTTCATGGCCTTCTCGAGTCCGTGGACCGGGAAGGGCGTGTGGGCGTCCCAGTGACGGTAGCCCTCGTCACGGACCTGCTCGCAGGCGGTGTAGATGGCCTGCGGGGTGTCGAACTCCGCGAGCAGGCCCCAGGTCTTGTGCTCAGCCATGGGCGATGGCCTCCTTCTTGTCGTGCGAGTGGTCGTGGTCGCCGTGGGCGGCGTCAGTGTCCACGGGGTGCCAGTGCGGGTCGGCCTGCGGCAGCACGGTCTTCACCTCGGCGATGGCGACCATCGGGATGAAGCGCAGGAAGAGCAGGAAGAGCGTGAAGAAGAGGCCGAAGCTGCCCGCGAAGGTCGACATGTCCCAGAAGGTGGGGCGGTAGTAGTCCCACGCGGACGGGAGGTTGTCGGCCGAGAGCGACATCGTGATGACGAAGCGCTCGAACCACATGCCGATGTTCACGAAGATGGACAGGACGAAGAGCACCTTGACGTTGCGGCGCATCGCCTTGAACCAGAAGAACTGGGGCGTCACGACGTTGCACGAGATCATGATCCAGTAGGCCCAGGCGTAATCGCCGGTCGCGCGGTTGGCGAAGGTAAACCACTCGTAGGGGTTGCCCGAGTACCAGGCGATGAACATCTCCATGCCGTAGGCGTAGCCGACCATGCTGCCTGTCAGCAGGATGATCTTCGCCATGTTCTCCATGTGCTTGATCGTGATGAGGTTCTCGAGCTTGAAGATGGTGCGCGCCGGGATGGCGAGCGTCAGCACCATGGCGAAACCCGAGAAGATGGCGCCCGCGACGAAGTAGGGCGGGAAGATGGTGGTGTGCCAGCCAGGCAGGTTCGAGACGGCGAAGTCGAAGGACACGATCGTGTGCACGGAGAGCACGAGCGGGGTCGAGATGGCCGCGAGGATGAGGTAGGCCTTCTCGTAGTTGACCCAGTGCCGCATCGAGCCGCGCCAGCCCATCGCGACGATGCCGTAGACGAGGCGGCGGATCGGGGTCTTCGAGCGGTCTCGCATCGTCGCGAAATCAGGGATGAGGCCGACAAACCAGAAGAGGAGCGACACGGTGAAGTAGGTCGAGACCGCGAACACGTCCCAAAGGAGCGGCGACATGAAGTTCGGCCACATGCCCATCTGGTTCGGGATCGGGAACATCAAGTACGCGAGCCAGACACGGCCGACGTGGATACCCGGAAAGACGAGCGCGCAGATGACGGCGAAGATCGTCATGGCCTCGGCGTACCGGTTGATTGACGTGCGCCACTTCTGCCGGAAGAGGAAGAGGATGGCGGAGATCAGTGTGCCGGCGTGGCCGATGCCGACCCAGAACACGAAGTTGACGATGGCCCAACCCCAGCCGACGGGGTTGTTGATGCCCCAGATGCCCGTGCCTTCCCAGACCAGCCAGGCGATGGACACGAGCAGCAGGCCGAGCAGCGAGACCGCCACACCGAAGCCCATCCACCAGGCCTTGAAGGACCGTGGATCGGCCTCGATGGGCGCGGCCACCGCGTTCGTGATGTCCTTGAAGCTCGCGTTGCCGAGGACGAGCGGGGCCCGTCCACTTACGGGGTCGAGTGGGTCGTGTGCAGTGGCCATGTCACACCAGGTCCGGGTTCGGGTTGCGGATCTTCGCGAGGTAGGTCGTGCGCGGCTTCGTGTTCAGCTCGCGGAGCATCGCGTAGTCGCGCGGCTGCTTCTTGAGCTTGGAGACCGACGAGTTCGCGTCGCTGATGTCGCCGAAGACGATGGCGTCGGCGGGGCAGACGGCCTGGCAGGCGGTCGCGATGGTCCCGTCAGGGACCTTGCCGTCACCGTGGATCTTGGCCTCGATCTTGGCCCCGTTGATGCGCTGAACGCAGTAGGTGCACTTCTCGATGACGCCGCGGAAGCGGATCGTGACATCGGGGTTCTTCTGCATCTGCTCGAGCGGGTGAATATCGAGGTTGAAGTTGAAGAAGTTGAAGCGACGGACCTTGTAGGGGCAGTTGTTGGCGCAGTACCGCGTGCCGATGCAGCGGTTGTACGCCATGTCGTTGAGCCCCTCGTTCGAGTGGGCGGTCGCCTTCACGGGGCACACGGCCTCGCACGGCGCGGTGGCGCAGTGCATGCAGCCGAGCGGCTGAAGGACGGCCTGCGGGTCGTCGGCGTCACCGACGAAGTAGCGGTCGAGGCGAATCCAGGCCATCTCGCGGCCCTGAAGGACGCGGTCCTTGCCGACGACGGGGATGTTGTTCTCGGCCTGGCAGGCGATCATGCAGGCGTTGCAGCCCGTGCACGTCCCGAGGTCGATGCTCATGCCCCACTGGTGGACGCCGTTGAAGTAGGCGTACGTGTCCGCGGGGTACATGTGCGACTTCAGCTTGTCCGTCGCCATTGTCTGGTCGAGGATTTCGGTCGTGAAGTCGGGGCGCTTGGCGTAGTCGGCGCGCGTCGCCTCGAACACGATCGAGCGCGGGCGGTAGCCGATGGTCTCGGGGACAGGACCGTCCGACACGGGGCCAGGCGCCTTGCCGAAGTCGTTGATCTCGGCCGTGGATCCCCAGATCGGCGACTGGCTGTTGCCGAACGGCTGGACGTTCGCGAGGCGGACGGAGCCGAGGGCGGCCGTCACCTCACCCGCCGCAATCCAGCCGTCGGCTGGCAGCAGGGGGTAGACGTCGAAGCCGTGGAGGCTGGCGACCTTGCCGCCCTGCTTGCGGCCGTGGCCGAGCATGAGGCCGACGACGCCGTCGGCGAGGCCGGGCATCACGAAGAGCGGCAACGTGACGGTGGCCGCCCCGACCTTGACGTCGACGAGCTGACCGTTGTCTGCACCCGGGACCTTCTCCGACGCGGTCTTCTGCGACATGAGCGCCGCGTTGTCCCACGCGATCTTGGTCATCGGGTCGGGCGCCTCCTGGAGCCACGCGTTGTTCGCGTAGCGGCCATCAAGGCGGAAGCTGTCGGTGAAGAACTCGACCGCGAGCGCACCGGGGTCCGCTGGCGTGACGCCCACGAAGAGTGTCCCGAGCTCGTCGAACTTCAGCTCGGTCGCCTCACGTGCGGCTCCCGGGAACGCGTCGCTCGCGATGAGACCGTCGTGGAGCCACGTCTGCCACGCGGCCTCCGAGGCCTTCCACGTGTCCCGAACGAGGCGGTACATGTCGTTGCCGCCGGACTGGATGAGGCGCGAGAGGACCTCGACGCGGGCTGGCGTGTGGTGCAGCGGCTCGATGAGCGGCTGCACGATGGCGGCGACGCCACGGAGTGTCGCGAGATCGCCCCAGCTCTCCAGGTCGTGCGACAGAGGGATGTGAAGCTTCGCCACCGCGGCGGTCTCGTCCGCGTGGAGACCGCAGTGGACGGTCTCGGCGGCCTTCAGCAGCTCGGCGAGCTTGAGGCCTGGCGCCGAAGCGTAGGCGGGGTTCGCGCCGAGCACCACGACGTGCTTCGTGCCCTTGGTGAGCGCGTCGGCGAGGGCCTTCAAGTCCCCCTGCCCGGCGAGCCCGACGTCCTTGTAGACGGTGAGCGGCGCTGTGGACTCGGGCCCGATCGCCTCGAGCGCCTGGTTGATGGCGAGCGCGAGGCCGTGCACCCACGCTGGCTGGCGGTGACCGACCACGACGAGGCCGGCCTTCGGGTTCCCGGCGAGGTCCTTGGCGAGCGCGGCGATGAAGGCCTGCGCCTTGCCCTCGAGCTTGACGGGGAGTTCGGGGGCCGCGGTCGTGGCCCGGTCGAAGCTCACGCCAGCACGCAGGAGCTCGGCCCGGAGCGCGACGAGGAGGCCGCCGATGTCGGCGCTGCGGGCGCGGAGGCGGTGGTCCGCCGACGCACCCGTGATCGAGAAGTTGGCCTCGACCGCATAGAGGCGGTTCATCGGGTCCTCGGAGCCCACGATCCGACGCTTGCTGCTGTAGCCCTTCGTCGCCCGAACGGAGCCGGCCTCGCGGCCGAGGAAGTCGCAGTCGAAGGCCGCGACAACGTTGGCGTTCTCGTAGTTCGGCAGCGCGATCGCGCCGTCACCGGCGACGCGGGCCGCCGCCACGAAGGCGCCTGTCGGGTGGAATACGTCGGCGTTGTAGACGGCGAGGCCGGGCGCGACGCTCTTCAGGAGTCCGAGGAGGCGACGCTCGGTGGGGGAGAGGAGCGGGCCCGTGACGACCGCGAGCGGGCCGGCCTTGGCGCTCGCCGCGAAGGCGTCGAAGGCCTTCCAGGCGGCGTCCCACGTCAGCGTCGTCTCCCCCTGGCGGGGCAGCGTCGAGCGGTCGAGGTCGTAGAGTCCGAGGACGCTGGCCTGGACCGTGGCCGACGTCGCGCCGCGGGACTCGGGGTGCTGCGGGTTGCCCTCGATCTTCGTCGGGCGGCCCTCGTGGGACTCGACGAGGAGACCGGTGACCGACAGGCCCTCCTGGGAGGCGGTCGCGTAGTGCTGCGCCTTGCCCGGCACGAGGTCCTCGGGTCGGGAGCGGTACGGGACGATCGCGGTGGACGGCTTGCGGACGCAGCCCTGGAGCCCGACGCCAGCGAGCGCCGCAGAGGCCCCCATGACGCCGAGGAAGGTCCGGCGTGAGACGCCGTCGAGTGTAATCTCGGCGTTCTCGGGAAGGTCGGTCGCGTCGGCGCGGGTGTCGTCGTGATCAACCCACAGCGGATTCTGTTGCGTGTTGTTCATCGGTGGCATCCGGAGCAGTTGGAGACGGGCGGGTTGATGACGTCTGCAGGGATTGCGACGGCGTTATTGGAGCCGTAGTGCGTGTCGAGACCGGACAGGTCGTCCGGGTTACGCAGGGCACCCTCGTTCAGCCAGGTGGTGTCGAGCTTGCGCTTGCGGGCCGGGTCCTTCGTCGGGTCGTAGGCCTTGGCAGCGTCGGTCTCGAACCAGGCCATGTTGGTCACCTGGTCGGCTGGGCGGAGGTGCGGGCCCGGGTTGCGGTGGCAGTCGAGGCACCAGGACATCGAGAGCGGCTCGGCCTGGTAGACGACTTCCATCTGGTCGATGCGGCCGTGGCAGGAGCTGCAGCCGACGCCGGCGCTGAGGTACACGGCGTGGTTGAAGTAGGCGTAGTCGGGCAGCATGTGGACCTTGACCCACGCGAGCGTCGACTTCTGCTCCCACGAGTCGAACAGCGGCTGGAGGCGGCGCTGACGCTCGCCGAGGTCGAGGTTCGAGTGGCAGTTCATGCACGTCTGGTTCGGCGGAACGGCCGCAAAGGCCGCCTGCTCGACCGTGTTGTGACAGTAGCGGCAGTCAAGCCCCATCTGACCTGCGTGCAGCTTGTGGCTGAACGGGACAGGCTGCGTGGGCTGGTAGCCGACGTCGGTGAAGCGCGGTGAAAAGTAGTACCAGACCACGAACACGACGCCGAGCAGCGCGACGGGAGCGCCAGCCCCGACGAGGAACGGTATCTTGTTGGTCCAGCGAGGAAAGATCTGTGCCACGTTCTGTCCCCTGTGGGTGCCGACGGCATCGGTTGGCGGGTTGGCCCGCCGGAGGATCCCCCGCCGCCGGGAGCGGGAGGGACGCTAACAAGCTCGGGATGTGCTGGCAACGCTTTCATGACGGCGCTGCGTGCGATTTCTACTTGCCCGGCGCGTTGCTGGTGCTTCGCCAGGCCGGGCTGAAAGTCTTCAGATATTGGGTGACGGCGTCGAGTTCTTCGCCCTTGAGGTTCGGCCACGCCGGCATGCCCGTCCCGGGCACCCCGTTCGTGATGACGCGCTGAAGTTCCGCGTCGGTCGGGAGGCCGTCAGGCGCCGCTGCGTGGTGCTTGAATTGCGCGGCGGTGAAGTCGCGCGGCGCGGGCTGGAGCTGGCGGGCCTGGGGCGTGTCGGCCTTGCCGTCGTAACCGTGGCAGGCCGCACAGTAGCGGTTGAAGAGGCCCTGCCCCTTGTTCAGCAGGGCTGGGTCGACGGAGCGGCCCCCAAGAACGAGGGGTTCCGTGAAGTTCGTTGGCGAGCAGCTCGCGAACACGAGGGTCGCGAGGGCGGAGGCGAGCGCGCGGCGCGGGGCGGTCATGGATTGAGAACCTCTTCCGCGTATTGCGTGGCGTAGGCTGCGGCGAGGGCCAGATCCTCGGCGCGGGTGGAGGAGAAGTAGTGGCGACCGTGGCCCGTCGGGTCGACGAGCACGATCTTCATCGAGTGCGCGATGTCGATGAGCCCGCCCGCCTGCGTCTCGCGCTCGCCCATCGCGGTGGCGAGGTTGCCGACGACGAAGGCCTCGACGTCGACGCGCGCGCCCGTCAGCAGCGACCAGCGGGTGAGATCGAGGTTGTGTTGCTTCGCGTAGGCCGCGAGGACCGCGGGCGTGTCGAACTCGGGGTCGACGGAGACGGTCAGGACGCGGACGGCGTGCCCCGCGGGCGAGGTCGCGAGTTGCTGCTGCAGCTCGCGGACGCTGCGCATGAGGTCGGGGCAGACCGTGCGGCAAGAGGAAAAGAAGAAACTGACGAGGTACGGGCGGCCCGCGAGCGAGGTCTCCGTGACCGCTCGACCCTCGTGATCGGTCAGCGTGAAGGGCTTGACCTTGTTGAGAATAGGGAGCGGGGCGAGGCTGCGCGTCGGGCAGGCCCGGAGGGCGGTGAGGGCGAGGACGCCTGCGAGGGTGGCGACGATCCACGGGTTGCGCCAGACGGGACGGGGGGCGGCGTTCATGCGTGGGCTCCGACAGGGCGGCGGGCGATGAGGCTCGCGAGTCCGAGCCCGAGGGCGGCCATGACCAGCAGGACCAGGGCCGGGGTGGCGGCCGCGAAGGCGGCGCTTGGGGCGACGCCACCCGCGAAGGCATGGCGCAGGCCATCGACGAGATATGCGAGCGGATTCAGCGTGTTGAGCCAACGAAGAAAGCCGTCGGCGGGGAGCGGGAAGATGGCGCCCGAGACGAGCCAGAGGGGCATCAGAAAGACACCCATCAGGGCGTGGTAGGCGTGGGTCGTGCGGACGACCCACGCGAGGCAGAACGAGAGCGCGGTGACCGCGAGGACGCCGGGGATGAAGGTCCCGAGCAGCAGCGGCCAGTGCAGCGCGCCGAGGTCAAGGCCTGCGAGGGCGAAGGCCGGGATGGTGAGCGCCAACTGGATGAGGGTCACCGACAGGACGCCGAGGGCCTTTCCAAGGATCAGGGCGGCGCGCGAGGCGGAGGCGACGAGGACCTGCTGCAGGAACCCGTGGGCGCGGTCGACGATGACGCCCAGCGTGGCGAAGATCGAGGTGAAGAGCGCGATCATGGCGACCGCCCCCGGGAGGTAGAACACGAAGGAGGACGTGGAGGCGGCCCCCGGGACAGCGAGGGCGTCGCGCATGCCGGAGCCGAGCAGCCACCAGATGAGCAGCGGCTGGAGGACCAGGCCGACCCAGCGGCCCGTATCGCGCCGGAAACGCAGAAGATCGCGGCGCCAGAGGCCCGTGACGACGCCGAGCTCGCTGCGCCAGCGGGGCGCCACGGTGGAGGGCAGACGCGTCGGGATGGGGGCGGGAGTCATCGGGGACCTCGGGACCTCGGCAAATGGGTCAGCGGCGGGCAGCGGGCATCTCGGCGGGTGGCTCTTCAAGGGTGGCGCCAGCGCGCGCAAGGAAGGCGTCTCCAAGGTTGGGCCGGCGGAGGCTGATGGCCTCGCAGGCGCCTGGCGGGAGGTGCTCGACGACGCGGGCGAGGAGGTTGGCGCCGTCACGGTCAGGCGGGACCTCGACGAGCAGATTGCGCGCATCCACGACGCGCGTGACGACCGACAGCGCAGCGGAGAGCGAGGCGGCCGCGGCGCTTGGGTCGGCGAGGGTGACCGCGAGGACGTCGCGCCCGAGCGCGCGGATGGTCGCCTCGGGCGTGTCCGCGTGGACGACGCGGCCGCGGGCGATCATGACGAGGCGGTCGCTCTTTTCGGCCTCGTCGGGGCGATGAGTCGCGCAGATGAGCGTGAGCCCGCGCGCGACGCGGACCGCGGCGATGCGCTCCCAGAAGCGGACAAAGGACGGATGATCGAGGCCAGACGTCGGTTCATCGAGCAGCAGGACCTCGGGCTCGCTGACGAGCGCGCGCGCGAGGTCGACGCGGCGACGCATGCCGCCCGAGAGCGTCCGGACACGCTCGTCGGCGCGGTCGGCCACCTCGGCGAAGTCGAGCAGCGCGGCGACGCGGGCGCGGGCGTCGGCCCGGCGGAGGCCGGCCATCTCGGCCGCGAGCATGAGGTTTTCGCGCGACGAGAGGGCCCCGTCGAGGGAGGGCGCCTGAAAGACGACACCAATGCGGGCACGGGCCGGGATGGAGCCCGGGGCGGCCGGTGACAGCCCGGGAAAGTGCCAGGTGATGTGACCGCCGTCAGGCGGGCCGGCGAGATCGGCTGCGAGGGCGAGCAGCGTCGATTTTCCGGAGCCGTTCGGTCCGAGCAGCGCGACGTGCTCGCCCCGGGCCACGGAGAGGGTGACGCCGTCGAGGACCGGGCGCTTCGCCCAGGCGAAGCTGAGGTCTCGGATTTCGAGGGCGGTCATGGCGGCGTCCGGCATCAGGGTGCGAGCGTGAGATCGAGGCCGAGGGCGAGGACGACGATCGGAAGATAGACGAGCGACGCTCCGAAGAGGCGCCACGCCCAGCGGCTGTCGAGCTCGGGCGGCGCGAAGAGCCCGGCGATGGTGAAGGCGAGGTAGCCGAGGCCGGCGAGGCCGGCCGTGACGCCGTAGACGAGTCCGGCGACGCCGAGCGGAAGGAGAAGAAGCGAGACCGGAAGCAGCGCAAGGGCCCACGCGATGGCCTGGAGCTTGGTCACGCGCAGACCTCGGACGCTCGGAACCGTGCGGATGCCAGCGTCGTCGTAGTCCTGCTGGCGGAAGACCGCGATCGCGAGGAAGTGCGGCATCTGCCAGATGAACAGGATGCCGAAAAGGACGAGCCCAGGGGCGTCGGCGGGGAGTTCGAGCGTGCCGCGCATCGCTGTCCAGCCCATCAGGGGCGGGACGGCGCCCGGGATGGCACCGATGGCGAGCGCGAGGGGCGCGCGGAACTTGAGGGGGGTATAGACCCAGGCGTAGCTGACGATGGCGAGGGCACCGATGAGGGTCGTGACGGCGTTGGTCGTCAAGGCGAGGGTCGTGATTGCCGCGAGGCCCAGGACGAGCCCGAAGCGCAGCGCGGTCTGTGGGGCGAGGCGGCCCGCGGGCAACGGGCGGCCGCGCGTGCGGCGCATCAGCGCGTCGGTGTGGCGCTCGAACCACATGTTGAGCGCGTTGGCGCTGGCGACGGCGAGCGCGGTGCCGACCAGACCGCCGAGAATGACGCTGAGCTGTCGGACGACGGGGACATCGGGAGGTGCGGCGAGGAACATGCCGCCCGCGACCATCAGCAGGCACATGCGGTTGATCGACGGCTTCGTGAGGGCCACGAGGTCGGCGAGGCGCGTGCGCGGGCTGCTGGGGGCGTTCTGGGTCATGCGGCGCTTTCGGCGGGGGCGGGGCGAGGCGCCCCCAGCGGGCCGAAACCGTAGTAGAGGGCGGCGAGGGACGCAAGAAGGAGTCCACCGATGGCCGTGTGGAGCGTCACGACGACGACGAGGCGGCCCGAGACGACGGTCACGAGTCCGAGCGCCACCTGGAAGAGGACGAGGATGGCGGGCGCGAGGGCGAGACGGGCGACCGCGTGACGGTCCGCAGCGAGGGCGGCCGACCGGGCGCGGAGGGCGGCGAGGACGACGGCGACTCCGACGAAGTAGCCGACGTAGCGATGGAGCATGTGCAGCTGTTGCGGCCCAAGGTCGGGCCACAGACCGGCCGCTCCGCAGCCAAGGGCGTCGACGCCGCAGATGAGGCCGGCCCCGAGGTGCCGAATGGCGCCGCCGAGGATGATCTGCCCGAGCGTCAGGATCGTCGCGGCGAGGATGGCGGCCCGAGGGAGGCGCGGTCCGTCGGTCGGGGCGAGACGGCGGGAGGGGGCGAGACGCCAGGCGAGGAGCACGAGGAGCGCGAGGAAAGAGTAGCCGACGACGAGGTGGGCGGTCGAGAGCGTGGGCGAGAGGCCAAGCAGCACCGTGAGGCCGCCGAGGGCGCCTTGCGCGATGACCAGCACGAGGGCGCCGAGGGCGAGGAGGCGGGTCGACTTCGGCAGGTCCGGGGCAGCCCACGCTCCGACGAGCAGGCCTGTCGTGAAGAGTCCGACGAGCCACCCCCAGAGTCGATGCCCGTGCTCGTAGAGGACGCCGCCCGACATCACGGGGAAGGGGTCGCCGTTGCAGAGCGGAATGAAGCCCCAGGTGAACGACCAGTCGGTGCAGGCGAGCGAGGAGCCGGTCGGGTTCACGGTGCCGCCGATGAGCAGCATGAACCAGGTCGCGACGCAGGCGGTGACAGCGACACCGAAGAGCGTGCGCGGGGTGAGGACGCGGGCGATGGACTGGCGAAGGGCGCTCATCGCTGGGCTCCGAGGTTGACGGTAGAGAGGCTCAGAGGGCGACCCCGCGCTGGCCGGACTTGCAGAAGGTGTCAAAGGCGCGCCAGGCGGAGGTGCAGGACTCCTTGATGGGCTTCCGGGCCTTCCGGTCGATGCCGCGCTCGGCGCAGCGCTCGTAGGCCCACTGGGAGGGCTTCTCGTCGTTGCCAAGGGCCGTGCAGTCGGCGGCCCGGTCGGCGGCGGCGAGGCAGTGGCTGACGGCGCGCGGCACGGCGTCGAGGCAAATGCGGCCCGGGGCGGCGCAGGTGTCGCGGAACCAATCGAGCGAGGCCGACACGCAGTCGGTCCCGCTGAGGCGCTTGCCGCGGGTCGAGAAGGTCTCGATCTGGTCCCAGACGTCGATGCTGGCGCGGGAGGCCGTGAAGTAGACGTAGGTCCCGACGAGACAGCCGACCGCGAGTGCGCCGCCGATGACGATGCGGGCGACGCGGGCGTTGCTGCGGGCATCCTGAGGAGGCGTCTCGGCCGTGCGTGCGGTGTCAGCCATGTTGGGACCGGACATAGGACGCCGGGCCGAGTAGGTCAACGATGAACGGTGCGCGTTGGCGCCCGGTTATCGGGGCTGTCGCGGCAGGAGGGCGGGTCAACGACCGCCTGGCAGGGCGCGGTGGCAGACGACGCGCCAGCCCGAGTCGCGTCGCACGAGGGCGACCTTCTCGCCCGCGATGACGACGTCGACGTCGAGAGCCGCGAAGGCCTTGAAGATACGCGCTGTTGTCCCAGGCCGATCGGCGTCCGGGCACTCGAAGAGCAGGACCTTGACGCGATGGATCCAGGCGGCGGCCCCAGGCCCGAAGAGCTCCCACTCGGCGCCCTCGATGTCGAGCTTCAGCACGTCGACCTGCGACCAGCCGCGGGCCTCGAGGAGATCCGCGAGACCGACTCCGACGACGTCGGGCTGCTCGTCAGGCCTCGCCTCGCGGACGTGAAAGCCCTCGAAGGTGCCCCCCGGCTCGACGCGCAGCGGGGTCGTGGTGGACCAGAGGCCTGCATGGCGCACCTCGACGTGCGGATCTCCGTCAAAGTTCCGTCGCAGGATCGAGAAGTTAGACTCGGCTGCCTCGACCGCGACGATATCGGCGTCCGGATGGAAGAGGCGAAATCGGAGCGTCTCGCCGCCGATGTTGGCGCCACCGTCGATGATGCGACGGACGGGGTCACCCGGAGGCGTCACGACCTCGAAGCCGGGCATGAAGAGGTGGCCGAGGATGCCTGCGTCGGCCCAGCCGCGGAACCAGAACGGGCGAGGCCAACCTGGAACCCGCAGCGTGACGGGCTCGCGTGCGCGCCGGGCGGTCAAGACGGCCTTCAGCCCCTCGCGGGGGCCGAGGACCTCGGCGGCCCGGACAAGACGATGCCCGAGCGCGGCGAGACGGCTCGGCCTGAGGCGGGAGAGGTCTCGCAACAGCGCCATCACACGCCTCGCGGGAGAAGGACGCGCCTCACGCGCGCCCACCGCGACGCACGAGGCGCGCCATGGCCAGCAGCCCGAGGAGGCCGGCGAAGAGGCCCGACTCGCCGCCGCCCGCACAACCGCTGCCAGTCGCCACGATGCCGTCGAGGTTCGCGTCGCAGGCGTCTCCCGCGGCGTCCCCATCCATGTCGGCCTGGTCCGCGTTGCGGGCGAGCGGGCAGTTGTCCGCCCCGTCGAGGAGCCCGTCGCCGTCGATGTCCGACGCGAACACGAGGGCGCAGGGCGTCGTGGCGACGTTGCCCGACGGGTCGACCGCACGCGCGGTCCAGTTAAGGACGAGCGCGCCGTCGGGGGCCATCGTCGCGACCTCGAGGGTGTCGCCGCCCACACGAACTGGGCAAAGCTCGGGCGCGAGCGGCCGCTCGACACCATCAAGACCGCGGACAGCGCAGGCGAGCCCCTCGAGGGTCACCGTGGCGCCGCACGCGTCATCGGCCGAGGCGCGGACGGCGACTGGCCCGCTCGGAGCCGAGGTGAAGGCCTCGAGCCCGCAGGCGACTGTCGGCGGGGTCTCATCGCGAACGATCAGCGTCGTGACGCAGGTCGCGCTCTCTCCGTCATCATCCTGGGCGTTGAAGGTCACCTGCTGCGTGCCGACCGCGAACGTGTTGCGCTCTTCGACGATGGTCACGTCGAGTGCGCAGTTGTCGGAGGCCTCCGCCGTCAGCACGCCCGTCCAGCCGCAGGCGTCGGGGGGCGCGACCTGCGTCAGCTCGGGCTCGCAGGTGAGCTTGAGCGACTCGTCGTCGGTGACCGTGACCGTGGTCGTGCAGCTCGCCTCGCGGCCTGATGGGTCGAGGGCGCTGAAGGTCACGACGGTCTCGCCGGGCGCGAAGACGGGAGGCGCGTTGTTGCGAACGTTGACGTCGCCGCCCGCGCAGGCGTCGAGCACGACTGGCGCCGCGAGGTCGACGCGAACACCGCAGGTCCCGGGCTCGGTGGCGACGGTGACAGCCTCGGGGCAGGTGATGGACGGCGGCTCGCTGTCGACGACCTCGACGAGGGCCGCGCAGGTCGCGATGTTGCCGTTGTCATCGGACGCGCTGACCACAACCGGGCTGAGACCGAGCGGGTAGAGGCCGCCGATGGCCCCCTCGTAGGCGGTCACCGCCCCGCACGCATCGCTCGCGGCGATGACGAGCGTCGACGCGTCGAAGGTGGCGCCACCGTCAAGGCAGGTGAGCGTGGTCGGCTCGGGGCAGACAAGCGTCGGGGGCTCGCGGTCGAGGGGGCACGTGCTCGGCGAGACGGACCATGCGGTCGTCGCGGGGGTCGGGTCGCAGCGGCGCACGGAGGCGTCGCCGTCGCGCACCTCGATGCACGTCCGGACGGTGAGCTGATGCGGCCCGAGCGGAAGCGCGTCGAGCGCAAGCGAACCGCCGTCACAGGCCGTCCAATCGGCCTCGTCGAGGCTGCACTCGAAGGTCGTGACGGCCTCATCGGTGGGGTCGTTGAAGGTGAAGGTGGTCTCCTCGTCCACGCCGACGAGCACCTCCGGCGTCGTCAGGAACGCCGTCTCCGGGTAGGTCGTGTCGATGAGCCAGCGCCAGGTCGCGATTTCCCCCTGCCCGCACCAGCGGCCGAGGGCCCGGACGTGGAAGGTCCACGCCCCGTCGGCGAGCCCGGTCACGGAGAACGGCGAGGCGCAGCCGCGGAGGGCGTCCTCGGACGGCACCTCGCCAGCGGGGGTGACCGCGCACTGGAAGCTCGTGTCCGGATCATCGCTCGCGAAGGCGAAGGCCGCGTTCGGATTCTGGCTTGGGCTGTCCGGCCCGAGCGCCACGGTCGTCACGGGCGGGGTAACGTCGACGGTGAAGGCGGCGCGGGCCGGGGTCGGGTCGGCGAGGCCGGCCGCGTCGACAGCGCGGATGTCGACGACGTGGTTACCCGGGCTGAGCCCCTCGTAGGTCACGGACGGGGCGGAACACGACTCCCAGGGCTCCTCGTCGAGGCGGCAATCGAAGGTCATGGTCGCATCATTGGAGGGGTCGCGGAAGCCGATCGTCACCGTCGAACCGCAGACCACGGGGTCGGGGCGCAGATCGATGAGCGTCGCGGGCGCTGTCGAGTCGATGAGCCACGTGTAAACGGCTGGGGACTCGTCGCGGACGCCCGACTCGCTCACGACGTAGACGTGGACCGTGTGCAGGCCGTCGGGCAGGCCGTTGACCGTCTCGACGACCTCGCACGGGGCGTACGCGGCGAGCGGTGGCGGCTCGGCCGGGGCCGATCCCGGGGCCACAAGGCAGAAATATCCCTGCGGATTCTGAACGTTTGACCCAAAGACGAGCGTGCCGTCGCCGGTCTGCGACGGGTCCTCGGGGGCCGCGAGGATGTAGGTGTCTGGGGCCTTCGTGTCGACGACCCAGACGCAGAAGGCGGGCGTGGTGTCGAAGCGACCCTGGACGCCGAGCGCGCGGACGAGGAGGGTGTGACTGCCCTCCCCGAGCGCCTCGACCGCGAAGCTGCCGCCGTCGCAGCGGGTCCAGGCGGCGCTATCGAGCTTGCACTCGAACGCCTGGCCGTCGGCCGCCGTCTCCTCGAACTGGAAGCGCCACGCGGTGAGCGAGGTCGGGGAGTCGGGGCACGCGAGGATTTCGGTCTCGACCTCGAGGCAGACGCTGCCGCCCTGCCCGTCCTCGTCAACCTGCCCGTCACAGTCGTTGTCGACGCCGTCGCAGGACTCCGCCGTGCCGTTACCTGGCGCCGCCGAGCACCCGACCGAGCCGTCTCCGAGGCAGAGCTTCGCGCCCGTCGCGCTGCAGGCGCCGACGCCGACGGTGCAGACCGTACCGAGCGAGAAGTAGGCATCGTCCGCGACCCCGTCGCAGTTCTCGTCGCGACCGTCGCAACGCTCGGGTGAAGGGCTGCCCGGGGTGACCGAGCAGGTGGTCATCGTCCCGCCTGGCGCGCACACAGCGACGCCTGTCCGCGCGCAGAGGCCGGTACCGACGCTGCAGGCGCCGCCAAGCGAGAAGGTCTCGTCGGTCGTGCCGTCGCAGTCGTCGTCGCGCTCGTTGCAGCGCTCTTCAGACGCCCGCGCGAGCGGCTCGCACGTGTCCTCGAGCACGCCGCCAGACCGACAGACGAGCTGTCCCGTGGTGCCTGCGCAGGCCCCAACACCACAGACGGTCGTGGCCGCTGCGTGTTGCTCGTCGATGCCGCCGTCGCAGTCGTTGTCCTTCCCGTCGCAGGTGACATCCGACGTGGCGAAGTGGGGTCCGTACTCGGTCGCGCCACAGACGGTCCAGCGGCCCTGGACACACTGCCCGGCGGTGTGGACAGCGCCCCCGCAGACGCCACGCTGCTCGTCACAGGGCGCGAGCGTCAGAGATGAGTCGAGGCCGTCGGTCGCGCCGTCGCAGTCGTTGTCGAGCCCGTCGCAAGTCTCTGCGGAGGCCTTGGCCGCGTCAGGCGTGCAGGTGTCCTGCTCGACGCCACCCACGCAGGTCGTCGACACCGTGCGCTGGCAGGCTCCAAACCCGCAGCTCACCTCGTCGGGCAGGTAGCCCTCGTCGGTCGCCCCGTCGCAGTCGTTGTCGAGGCCGTCACACGCGATGGCCTCGGCGAGCGCGTAGGTCCCGGACTGGCCGGCCGAATCCTCGGACTCCGCAAAGGCCCAGGCTGCGTAGTCGGCGTCCCTGCATGGGGCCCAGCTGGCACCGAGCTCGGTCGCGACACACATCGACGGCGACTTCACCGACCCGCCGCAGACGCCGTCCTGCTTCTCGCAGAGCGGTCGGTCGAGTGTCGGGTCGTTCGCATCGGTCAGGCTGTCGCAGTCGTTGTCGAGCCCGTCACAGATCTCGGTCGTCGGCAGCCCCGGGATACATTCCGTCCGGACGACGCCGCCGATGCACTGGGTCGCACCCGCGCGCTGGCAGGCGCCGGTGCCGCAGCTCGTCTCAGTCGCGACGAAGTCCTCGTCGGTCGTGCCGTCGCAGTCGTCATCGCCACCCCCACACGCATCGACGACCCCCGAGCGAGGGCCGGCCGGCGCGTACGTGCAGGTGCCCGTCGGCGAACACGTGCCGTCCAGGCAGGCTCCAGTCACGGCGCAGGTGCAGCGGATCGGCAGCAGGACGAGCGTGGTCTGATTCGACGCGACGGTGGCCGTGGCGACAGCTTCCGACCAGGTCGCGTTCGCCCCGGGCACGGGCGACACCAGGGTCAGGGCGTAATCACCCGGGGACAGCTGTTGCTCGTAAGCCCCCTCGCTGTCGGTGGTCCAGACCAGCTCGGTCTGCGGGTCGGCGAGATCGACCACCTCCACCGTCCAGCCCGCGAGATCCTGTTCCCCCGCATCGGGCTGTCCATCGGCATCCGCATCGAAGAACGCGTGTACCTGCAGCAGTCCTGGGCAGAGGTTGACCTTGATCGGAGCGGAGTTGGCGGATGCGAGGTTCCCGAGCGGGCTCGCGCTCATGAACGAAGAGCCGCGGATGAAGGTGCCCGTCGGCGTCCCGGCCGGGACGGACAGCACGACGTTGAACGCGAGCAGCGGCGTCAGCGGCGCGAGCGCGGCGGTGTGGCGGACACGAACCGCGGTGACGAGGCTCAGGTTTCCGGGGACGGTGCCAGTCCAGCTCCCCCCAACCTCGTACTCGGGCACGACGCCCGCGGGCAGGTTCTCGAGGCGCACGAAGGTCGTGTTGACCTGGGTACCGCTGCCGTCGCCGACCTTCGGGATGCGGGCCGAGACGAACAGGTTCGTCAGCGCCTCGCCGCCGGTGTTCTGGTAGGTCACGAGCAGGCTGGGCTCGGGAGGCAGGTTGTCCGAGCAGTCAGGCTGAACATCGGTGCGCATCTCGGCGGGGCGCGCGACCGTGAGGGACGCTGGATATCCAGGGTGGGCGGGTGCGTTGTCGCCCGCGGCCGAACCGATGTAGGTGAGCGTCTGTCCGTTGATGACGGCCGCATCGGGGCGGACTCGCACGGTGGCCTGAACCCAGAGCGGCTTGTTCAGCAGCCACCCAGCACCACCGTAGTTGCAATCGAAACCCATTCGCGTGGGTTGCGCGGCGCTTCCGAAGGACCAGGTGAGCTGGGTCCGCCCGTCAGGCAGCGTCACGGCGGCGGGTGCCTGGGTCCACGTCGTCGGCTGGGCCGAGCCCCAAGGGCATCCATTGCCGCTAAAGTAGATGGGGCCCGGCGCGAGGTACTCGACCTCGGGCGGGAGCGTGATGACCGCCGTCGGGTTACGAACGCGCATCCCACCCCAACGGCTGCCGACTGTCAGCACGATGTCGAAAGGCTCGCCGGGGCGGCGCGGGACGATGCTGTTCGTCGGGAGGAACCATGGGAAGATCTCGACCTGACCCTGGGTCATTACCTCGATGGTGTCTGTCGGCATGAAGTCGAACGTGCTCGGGGTCCCCAGGTCGTAGCCGCCCGAGACGCGCGCCGCGTTCGTCACGACGGTCCCGTGGGCCAAGGCTCCCTCCGGGACACGCGTCGTGAGGGTCCCGGAGAAGGCCGAGATCCCCGTCGCTGGATCGCCCCAGGTCGGGGCGTACCAGACGATGTGCGTGACCGTAGAGACGTCGGCTGGCGCGGCCGCTGAACAGCCCGCGTTCCGGTAGGTCGACAGAAACTGCGCGCGGGTGAAGTTGCCGGCTACGGCGGGGAGGACACAGTACCACGGCGTGAAGCCTGTCGGCGTGGCCGGGTTCGCAGAGACGAAGACGACCCCAGCCGGGATACGGTCGATGACGACGGCGTCCGTCACCGAGACGACACCGTTCGGAGGAGTTCCCGTCACGGTCCAGGTGAAGTTCTCGTCCGCGCCCACCGTGAACTGCGGATTGCTGGACTTTCCGCCTCCGCCGCCCGAGCCGCAGCCCGTGGTGCCGATTCCCGGGACCTGGTTGAAGGTGCTCACATAGGTTCTGGCGACCGCGCCAGAGGCCTTGGGCTCGGTGCCATCAAGGGTTAGCGTGTTGACGAGGGCCCCGGCGACGAGCGGCAGGTCGGTGCAGCTGACCCAAACCCGCACTCGGGCCGTGGAATCCCAATAGCGCAGCATGGAGACGCCTGTGAAGACGACGTCCCCTGTGGTCCAGGGTGTGGGCGCCGTCACGGGGTTCGCGCTGATGTTCTCGTCTTGCCAGGATACGAAGACCGCTGGGTCCGGTACCGCCACCCGCAGCGTCCAGCCAGCGTTCAGCGCGGCGTTGTTGCTGCGGGCGTTGACGCGGTACTCCCAGCTGAGACCGACAGCGCTCTTGCCAGCCGGAGGGTTCGGGTTGACTCGCCAGTCTGGATTCAGGAGCGCGGAGGTGTGGGCGTAAAGATCGGCGTTGGCCTGGAATGCCGTGTTTAGCGTGTCCGACACGGGCTGCATCGGCACGACGCTGCCGGCGTTGTCGTAGTTCGCCGTCAGGGTCGCGGTGGCCGTCATCTGCGCCCCGTCGATCTGGTACGTCGGGTAGAGGGTCGCGGCGATGGTGAGCTGACCAGCGACGCCGCCCGAGCTGAAGGTCAGATTGAAGGTGCAGACGTGGTCCGGGGTGGTCCAGTTGTTCGTGCACGAACTCGTCACACCCTGTGGGCCGACCGCGGACGAGATGTAGACGCCCGCTGGCAACGTGACCGTGACGCGGGCGTTGGTGACACCAGTCCCCGTCAGGGAGTAGGCGACGCCGAGGTTGTAGGTCCCCTGGGCCACCATGGAGGCCGGACCGGTCACGTCGACGGTGCCGGACGGAGCGGCAAACGCCGACGGGCTCAGGGCGACCAAGGCCAGGACGCCGAGGCGGACAAGAGCGCGAACGAGCGAGGGTACAGGCATGTGGGCTTCCTTGGGGACGGCCGGCACCACGTGGACCGGCGGAGGGATATTAACGCGGCGCGGGTGCGGGACGCAAGCAGGGGACCCACGGGGCACGGCGACGGGGTGACGAGGCCGACCGGCTGGCGCGACGCAGGGATGCGTGACGCGGACACCAGTAGGTCGATTTGACTGTTTTGGTATTGCGCGCGGCCCATGGGTAGCGCAAGCTTACGTGACTGCATCTTCGGAGAAGATATGAAAACAATTCAAGGGCTGGTTCTTTCAATCTGTGTCATCCCGAGCAGCGCCTGTGACGACAGCGGCTCTGGGGCGGCCGCCCCAGAGAACGTTTCGGACGCTCAAATTGACGTTTCGACGGCGGACGTGAACGTCTCGGCTGGCACAGAGGACGGCGCTTCGGACACGGGTCCAGCCACGGTGGTCGGGTCGTGCGCGTACGCCAACCCGTTCTCCGGGGGCCCCGAGTGCAAGGAGTACACCGGCGCGGGGTGGACGGCGGAGACCGCCGCCACGGACTGCGAGGCTCCGCTGCTCTCCGCGCCCGCTGGCGCGCTGACGCTCGCGGCCCCCTGCCCGCGCGACGGGATCCTCGGGACCTGCGCCATCGCCACCGCCCCCGAGCTCGCGACGACGCTCGTCTTCATCGGCACCGACGCGTCGGCCTGTCAGGGCAACGAGGTGGGCTGCAGCTTCGCGGGCGGAACCCTGACCCCGGCGGGCGTTTGCGCCGGGCCGACCACGCCGACAGATCCCCCCCCAGCCGTGGGCGGCGTGTTCGTCCCCTTCGAGCAGGTCTGCAAGCCGGCTCGCGCAGGAGAGGCCCCCGGCGCGTCCGCAGGTGGCGAGGTCTGCACCTGGCAAGGGATCTCCGGCTGCACCGAAGATGGCCGGAAATACGCCGACTACGGCGCCTGTGCGCCCGTCCTCTCGCAGCGGCCGTATTGGCCCGGGCGCGCGGCGGGCACGGCGACAGCGGACGACCCGCGCCTCTCGGACGCGACATGGAAGGCCGAGTATGATTGGGCCACGGCCCAGGTCGAGGCCTGCGCCTGCGTGTGCTGCCACAGCGACAAGCACGCCCCTGCGGCGGGACCGTCTGGATGGTTCGTCGAGGACGGCCCGATCTGGACCGAGGGGCTCGACGACGACGGCCTCGCGGTCCTCGCGGGCTGGGTCGACAGCACCGCGTTCGGGGCGTTCAAGCCCGAGGACAACAACGGCTTCAGTCGCGACGTGACCGGCATCCCGACGACCGACGTCGTGCGCATGCAGCGCTTCCTCGAGGGCGAGCTCGGTCGCCGCGGTCTGACCCGCGACAGCTTCGACGCGACGATGCCGTTTGGCGGCCCGCTCTACGCGCAGCTGCAGTACACGCCGTCGGCCTGCGCGGCTGGCGAGGGCGTCGACGCCGAGGGTCGCCTCGTCTGGACGGGCGGCGGCGCGCGCTACCTGTACGTCCTGGAGGCGGACGCGAGTGCGCCAGGCGTCCCGCCGAACCTCGACCTGCCCGAGGGGACGCTGTGGCGCGTCGACGTCGCCCACACCGAGAGCCCGATCCCGAGCGGCGTCACCCTTGGTGTCGTGCCTGCGGGCGCGCGTCAGGCCTTCCCGAAGACCGGCGCGCCTGCCCCGCTCGTCTCGGGCCAGACCTACTATCTCTACGCGCTGCGCGACATCTACCAGCCGCTGTCGCGCTGCCTCTTCTCGGCCCCCTGAGTGCGCCTGGCAACGCCCGTTCGCGCAGGGGCCCCGGGCTGTATGCGCAATCCATGACGCTCATGTCGACGCACTGTGTTCATGGGCCGGTTCCGTGAGCGACTGGAGCCGGTTCAAGGCGCCGCCTGACACGAGCGGCCGTCCATGAGCGCGCAGCGGCCCTCCATCTGGCGTCAGGAGACCCCGCTCGGGGTCTTCTGGGCTGCGTGGGAGGGTGAGTTTGTGGTGGCCTCGGGCTTTGGTGAGCCGCGCCATGGTTGGACCCACGAGACGCGGGGAGCCGCCTATCGGGCGGTCCGCCTCGCGCTCGCGGGGTGGCTCGCGGGCGCGCCCGAGGCCTTCGTCGGGCTGCCGATCGCCCCCCCGGCCACAGCCTTTCAACGCGCGGTCTTCGCGGCGACTGCGGCGGTCCCGTTCGGCACGACCGTCAGCTACGGGGACCTCGCCACGCGGATCGGGCGCCCCCGAGGCGCGCAGGCGGTCGGGCAGGCCCTGGCGCGGAACCCTTGCCTGCTGCTCGTCCCGTGCCACCGCGTGGTGCCAGCCGCGGGCGGCCTCGGCGGCTACGCGGGCGGGGCGGGGCTCAAGGCCGCGCTGCTTGCCCACGAGGCGCGGCTCGGAGGCCTCAGCCGAGGCGACCGTTTCTGGCAGGGCCGGTGCTGCTGAGGCCGCAAACCCACCTGCACGACCAGCCCCGATGGACGGGCCTGGACGCGCAGGGCGGCTCGGAGGCTTCAGCCCAGGCGGCCCTTGAAGTCCTCGTAGCCGAATGACCGGACGACCTCGAGGGCGTCGGTGCGCGGGTCCCAGAGGGCGATGGCGGGCAGGCGGACCCCGTTGAACATCGTCGTCTTGACCATCGTGTAGTGGCTCATGTCGTCGAACATCAGCCGGTCGCCGATGGCGAGGGGGGCCTCGAAGCTGTAGTCGCCGATCACGTCACCCGCGAGGCAGGTCATGCCGCCGAGCCGGTAGGTGTGCGCCAGCTCGCCAGGCACCCCCGAGCCGAGGATGTGGGCGCGGTAGGGCATCTCGAGGGTGTCGGGCATGTGGCACGTCGCGGACGTGTCGAGGATGGCCTGGTCGAGCGCGTTCCACGTCAGATCGAGGACCTCGGCGACGAGGACGCCCGAGTGGATAGCGACCGCCTCACCCGGCTCGAGGTAGACCTCGAGGCCGTGGCGGGCCTTGAAGTCGCGGATGAGGGCGATGAGCCCGTCGAGGTCGTAGTCGGGCTTCGTGATGTGGTGCCCGCCGCCGAAGTTGACCCAGCGCATACGAGGCAGGAGGTGTCCGAAGCGGGCCTCGAAGGCTGCCAGCGTCCGGGTGAGCGGCTCGAGCGGCTGCTCGCACAGGGTGTGGAAGTGCAGCCCGCTGATCCCGTCGAGCGCCGCCTCGTCGAGCTGCGAGACCGGGATGCCGAGCCGCGAGCCGGGCGCGCAGGGGTCGTAGATCGGGACCGCGCCCTCGGAGTGCTCGGGGTTGACGCGCAGGCCGAAGGCGAGCTCAGGGCGCGCCGCCTTGGCGGTCTGAACGAGGGGCTGAAAGCGCTTCCACGCCGCGCTCGAGTTGAACACCACGTGGTCGGCGAATCCGAGCACCTCGCGGAGGTCGGACTCGGTGTAACCGGCCGAGAACACGTGTACTTCACCACCGTAATGGTCCCGCCCGAGGCGCGCCTCGAAGAGCCCGCTCGCGCACGTCCCGCTGAGGTAGCGCCCGACGAGGGGCCCGAGGTGCCAAAGCGAGAAGGCCTTCAGCGCGGCGAGCACCTTCGCGCCGCTCTCGCGCTGGACCCTGTTCAGGATCGCGAGGTTGCGCTCCACCGCCGCGACGTCGACGACGAAGCACGGCGACGGGACGCGGCGCGCATCGAAGCCCTCGAACGCGTTCGGAGGCTGTGCTCCCCCACCCTCGTGTCCATCCGTCGCCATGTCGCGACCTCCCGTCCGTCAATCCGCTGGCTCAGTTGAGCTTGAAGCCGTCGAGCTCGAGGACCTTCCACGGCAACCCGTGGATGTTCATGGCGGCCATGAACGGGTCGGGCTCGAGCTGCTCCATGTTGACGACGCCCGCCCGCTTCCAGGCGCCCTCGATCATCAGCTTTGCACCGATCATCGCCGGGACGCCGGTCGTGTACGAGATCGCCTGCGAGCCGACCTCGCGGTAGCACTCCTCGTGGTCACAGATCTGGTAGACGAAGATGGTCTTCTCCTTCCCGTCTTTCAGTCCCTTGACGACGCAGCCGATGCACGTCCGACCCTTGGTGCGCGGGCCGAGACTCGCGGGGTCGGGCAGCAGCGCCTTCAGGAACTGGATCGGGATGATCTCCTGCCCGTTGTAGACGACCGGGTCGATGCGGGTCATGCCGACGTTCTGCAACACCTCGAGGTGCTTGAGGTAGTTGTCCGAAAAGCTCATCCAGAACTGCGCCCGGCGCAGCGTCGGGAAGTGCTTGACGATCGACTCGAGCTCCTCGTGGTAGAGGCGGTAGATGTTGTAGCTGCCGACCTCGTCGGGGCAGGTGTAGCGCGCCTTGGCGCTCATCGCGGGGGTCTCGACGAAGCGTCCCTCCTCCCAATGGCGGCAGGGGGCGGTCACCTCGCGGATGTTGATCTCGGGGTTGAAGTTCGTCGCGAAGGCGTGGCCGTGGTTGCCGCCGTTGACGTCGATGATGTCGAGTTCGTGGATGGTGTCGAAGTAGTGCTTCGCGATCCACGCGGTGAAGACGTTGGTGGCGCCGGGGTCGAAGCCCGAGCCGAGCAGCGCCATCAGCCCCGCCTTCTCGAAGCGCTCCTGGTAGGCCCACTGCCACGAATACTCGAACTTGGCCGTCTCGGGCGGCTCGTAGTTGGCGGTGTCGAGGTAGTGGACGCCAGCCGCGAGGCACGCCTCCATGATCGACAGGTCCTGGTAGGGCAACGCGACGTTGATGACCATGAAGGGCCTCTCGGCCTGCAGCAGCGCGGTCATCTCCGCGATGTTGTCAGCGTCGACACGCGCGGTCCGGATCGTACGCCCGGTGCGCGCGAGCACCTGCGCGGCGATGTCGTCGCATTTCGACAGCGTCCGGCTCGCGAGCAGAATGTCGCTGAAAATCTCGGGAACCTGCGCGCACTTGTGCGCCACGACTCCGCCGACTCCGCCAGCACCGACGATCATCACCTTCGCCATCTCGCCGCTCCTCGATACGGGGCTCGCGCGCGGGACCTCCCGGGCGCGCCGCTCTCATACCGGATCGGGGCCCGATGACAAGGGGCTCCGCTGCGGGTGGCTGCGGGTGGCGCTGCCAGCCGACGGGGGGAGGCTCAAAAAGAAAGGCCGGTCACACCCGTGACCGGCCTGATGGAGTTTGAGGATTCCGGGGGGGGCCGGTCGACTTACTTCCGGCCCGCGCGGGCCTTCGGCATGGTCGAACGCACGGGCGGCTGAAGCAGCTCGTGCGACGGCATCCCGAGCGCGGTCGCGATGGCGTCGACCGTGCGGAGCGTCGGGCTCTTCGACCGTGCCTCGATGCCCTGAATGGCGCCCTGGGAGATACCGGCGCGCTGCGCCAGCTCGGCCTGGGACCAATCACGCTCAAGCCGCAGCGTCTTGACGCGCACGGCGATGACCGCGTCGATCTCGAGCTGGGGCTTGTAGGCCTCGACCACCTCCGCCAGGGTCATGTCCGGGTCGGCCAAGGCGGCCGCCCGCACATCCTGCACTGCGAGGCTGGAGCGCTCGAGGAGGGACTCGAGGCTAACCCCGAGGCCGCGCGCGAGGCGCAGCAGGGTGGCGACGGTCGGGTTGGCAGTCCCCGACTCGATGAGCTGTACGTGCCTCACATCGAGGTCGCACAGCTCTGCGGTTTCCTCGAGCGTGTGACCACGACCGAGGCGAAGTGTTCTGGCGGTCTGCGCGAGAGCTCGGAGCCCTTGCGCGACAGCCTCATCATTCCAAGGACTCCGGCGCTGTGACATGGTGTTTAATCTCGGAGCATTTGGCCAAACGATCAACAAAAATGTTCAACCCGTCTGCATATCATCGGGGTGACGCCGGAACTGGCCGTTGTTCCAGCTGTCGGATGGGCCAGGCGGCGTCTCGCAGCCCGCTGGCACAACCGTTCTTTCACTACTGTGGTCGGCGTCTCACGTGCTGGCAAGCACGAGGCACCTTGCGCGGTGGGTTTGTCACCCACCCGCCACCGTCATGCCTTGCACCCGGAAGGACGGCGCGGAGGTGCTACGGGTGCCGTCGAGATCGGAGCCGACCGCGTCGACCCGGGACCACAGCTCGCCCAGCGTCGACGCGATTGTCAACTCGTTGACCGGATACGCGATCTCGCCACGCTCGATCCAGAGGCCGACGACGCCCTGGCTGTAGTCCCCGTTGACGGTATTGGCGCCGCCACCGAACGTGTCGGTGACGAGCAGGCCCTCGTCGACCCCCGCGATGAGCGACGCGAGCGACTCCGTCCCGGGCAGCATCCACAGGTTCGAGGTGCCTGGCGACGGGACCCCGCCAATCGACCGCCAGGCCGAGCGCGTGCTCGGGAGCCCGAGCTTGCGCCCGGTGTAGGTGTCGAGGACCCAGCTCGCGAGGCGCCCACCGTCGACGATCCGGAACGGACGGGTCGGCAGGCCGTCGGCGTCGGCGAGCCGAGACGCACCGAGACGCGGCAGCCACGGGTTGTCCTCGAGCGTCACGATCGGCGAGGCGATCAGGTCGCCGAGGCGCCCGCAGAGCCAGCTGGCGTCGCGGTGCACCGCCCCGCCGTTGGCCGCGCCCGAGATCGTCCCGAGCAGGCGG
This sequence comes from Pseudomonadota bacterium, assembly GCA_005788935.1. The sequence goes on along the minus strand of SYAK01000179.1, from coordinate 1,399 downwards.
CTGGCCGTCGGCGCCTCGAAGATGACCGGCACGCGACAGGTCTTCGGCTGCCGGGCTCCGAGGCGCCGCAAGGCACGACGGGCGGCCTCGCGCCCGATGGCGTCGGGCGAGAGCAGGTCGGACAGGTGTCGCGCCGAGGAATACCAATAATCGCGCTGCTTTTCGTCGCCGTGGACGGCGACGGGCGTCGTCCACAGCGAGACGGAGGTGCTCTTCCGATCCTGAAACACGCCGTGCGAGGTCTGAAGCAGCCCCCGGCTCCAGCCCCAGGACATCTCTCCGCCCTCGCTGTTGGCGAGCCTCGGGTCGACGACGAGGGCGGCCTGCTCGGCTGCGAGCGCGAGGTTCAGCGCCTCATCGGCACCAAGGTTGACGACCGCCTCGTCCCACAGGTCGAGGGCGGCCTCGGCGGGTGCACCGGGGCTGGGGGTGTCGTCGCGGTCGGCGAGCCCTGCGTATGGATCGGGGGCCGTCAGGCGGGCGGCCGCAGTGATCTCGCGGATGAGCGCCACGACCGCCTCGGGCCGTAGGTCGGAGGTCGTCGTCGTCGCCGAGCGGAGCGCACCCGGCGCCCCCACGAGGACGCGCAGGCCGAGGCCATGGTCGCGGTTCTGGACGATCTCCTCGACCGCGCCGAGGCGGACCTTGACCGAGGTCGAGCGCCCCATGACGAAGACGGCGTCAGAGGCGGCCGCGCCGGCGTCGCGGGCGGTGTCGATGGCAAGCTGGAGCAGCTCTTCGGGCGTAGCGGGCATGGGACTCCGGGAGCGCCGAGGCTCAGGCGAGCGAGACCCCGCCGACGGTCAGACCGTCGACGCGGATGGTGGGAAGCCCGACACCGACGGGGACGGACTGACCGTCCTTGCCGCAGGTGCCGACGCCGTCGTCGAGGCGGAGGTCATGGCCGACAGCGGTCACGCGCTTCAGCACCTCGGGCCCGTTGCCGATGAAGGTCGCGCCCTTGAGCGGGGCGGTCAGCTTGCCGTCCTCGATGAGCCACGCCTCGGAGCCGGAAAAGGTGAACTTGCCGCTCGTGATGTCGACCTAACCGCCGCCGAAGGCGACCGCGTAGATACCGCGACGGACCCCGCGAAGGATCTCGGCGGGGTCACTGTCGCCCGCGACCATGAAGGTGTTCGTCATGCGCGGCAGCGGGATGTGGCCGTAGCTCTCGCGGCGCCCACTGCCCGTCGAACCCGTGCCGAGCAGGCGTCCGTTCATGCGGTCGTTCAGGTAGCCTCGGAGAATGCCCTTCTCGATCAGCACATTCCGCTGGGTGGCGGTCCCTTCGTCATCGACGTTCAGGCTGCCGCGGCGGGTCGCGATCGTGCCGTCGTCGACGACCGTGACCAGCTCGGACGCGACCGGACGGCCGACGAGGCCGGTGAACGCGGAGGTC
>SYAK01000178.1 GCA_005788935.1 Pseudomonadota bacterium | reverse complement strand
TCACCCTCCAGCGGCTGTTCGTCGGACGCACCGAGGTGCAGACCCTCATGAACATCCGCGAGTGCGACCTCGAGCCGCGACTCGCGCGCCACCCCTACATTCCCCCTGCGGTCTGTGAGCTCCTGCGTGGCGCCCTCGCCCGCGACCCCGCCGACCGTTTCCCCTCCGCTCGCGCCTTCGCGGCCGCCATCGACGCGACCTCGCCCCCTCGGCTCACGCGACAGCGCGAACTTCGGGACTTCGTCCGACGCGTGCTTCCGACGCCCGCGACGCAACTCGCCGAGCGTGCCGACCTCGACCTCCACGCGCCCGCATCCGATGGACGCGAAGCACCTGCCCCCTATCCCCACAAAGGGCAGGTCCACTTCCGGAACCGCGATGGCAGCCTCTTTGGGCCCCTTGACCTCGCGCGCCTCGCGCAGCTCGCGCTCGAATATGCCGTCCACCCCGACGACCTCGTCAGCGTCGACGGCCGCGACTGGCAGCGTATCCGCGAACTCCCCGCGCTGTGCACCTCGCTGCCAGCACTCGTCGCCGACCCGCCGCGCCCCCCGAGCCTCGACGGCGCCCTCGACCCCTTCGCGATCCCGAGCCTGTTCCTCCGCATCGCGAGCGATCGACTGACTGGCTGCCTGCGTCTGAGCGCCCGCGACACGCGCAAGCACCTCTTCTTCCGGGCCGGTGCACCGCTCGCCGCCTTCTCGACACTGAAGACCGACCTCTTCGGCGCGTGGCTCGTCTCGTCGGGACGCATCGCGACGACCGATCTCGACCGGAGCCTCGAAGCCCCCGCCAGCGGCTCCCTGCCCCTCGGACAGCGCCTCGTCGCGTCGGGCGCCCTGACGCAGGCGGACCTTGAACTCGCGCTCATTCATCACCTCGAGGAGCGCCTGCGCGAAGCCCTCGGCTGGCAGGACGGCTGGTTCGAGTTCATCCCCGACCTCGCCCCGCCTCGCGCCGTCCGCCCCGAGCTCGCGCCCGACATCGTCCGTCTCGTCATCGAGCTCAACGGACAGGGCCTGTCCATCAGCATGCTCGAGGGAATCTTTGCCCCGACCATGACGCTTGAACACGCCGCGCCCCGAAACGGCAACGATGCACAGTGGCTTCTTGGCCGCCTCAATCAGGACCAAGCACGCATGGCCGGATACCTCCTGACCGACGGCGCCACGCTCGCGAACTGTCCTGGCCCCCTCCATACGCGTCTGCGACTCGCCCTCCTGCTCAGGAATGCGGGGCTGCTCCACGCCACAGGCTGAATCGCGCCACCGGAGATCCCGCCGCATGACCCCCCCCCTGCGCCAGCTGATACCCTTTGCCCTCCTCGGCCTCGGCGCCCTCACGCTCGCGGCGTGGCTCACCTTCTTGAGGCCCACAGCGGGCGAGCCCCCGACCGTCTCAAAACCGGATGCGACCGCGACCGCGCCACCCTCGACCGACGGACTCGCCGAGGCCGACCGGGCGCCGCTCGACGCGCCAGGCACCGCCGTCCGGCTGCTCGCCGAACTCCACGGGAGCCGCATCGAGCCCCTTCTGGCGCTGACCGCCCAGATGCCGCACCGAGCCCTCCCGGGTGACGCCCCCGACGCGCCGACTCCGGTCAACGGCCTCGCCCAGCGCCTTATCGACAAGGCCCCACCCACCCAGCTGCCGCCGACCTCATCGTTCGAGCGCGCGATGCTCGTCGGAGCCCTCGGCCGCGCAGTCGGACTTACCCCGGCCTACGCGGTCGTGGCCGGGACACGCTTTTCCGCGACCGAGCTCCTCGCCCGGACCTTCGCGGTCCGCTTCGCCGACGGCCCGTGGCATGTCCTGCCAACCCTGCCGCCCCTCACCCCGACCCGCCGCCTCGCCGAGGCCCCCGAGGTGCGCCCGCTCACCCCACCCGCGCTCCTCGCTACGAGCCTCGCGTTTCGCGCGATGGGCCTGACCGCCGCCCGCGCGCTCGAGGACGCGACTCGCCTCGTCGCCGTCGCGGCCCGGCTGATGCCGGATGATCCCGCACTGATTTTCCTACAAGGACGTCTTGAGTATGCATCTGGCAAAGCCGACCTCGCTCGCATGACCTTCGAGCGGGCGACCCGCCTCGCGACTGACCCCATGACCCACTACCTGCTCGGGCGCCTCGCCCGCCTCGACGACCGCCCCGCGGAGGCGCTCAGACACTTCACCGAAGCCGCGATCGACACCGCCTTCCCGGAACCCCGCGTCGAGCTCGCCGAGCTCGCCCTCGAACGACTCGACCTCACGCCACGATCCGAGCACGCGGCCCTCATCGCGGAGGCGCGGAGCGCGACGCGTGCCGCGCGGACCATCCAACCGCACGTCCGCGGTCTCCGCCTCGCCGAGGCCCACCTCGAGGCCCTTGGTGACGCCCCAGATACGCCCCTCGACGCGAACCGCCACCAAGCGACTGTGGCCCTTATCGAGGAGGAGACCCGTCTGTTTCCCGACTCCGAAGAGGCGTGGCTTCTCCTCGCGCAGGTCCACGCCGCGGCCGATGACGACGAGGCGGCCATCGCGTCCCTCGCGCGGGCCCACGCGACAGGCCACGAGACCGGCGAGACCGCGAACGCGCTCGGACAGCTGCTCGCTGCAACCGGCCGCTTCGCCGAGGCCGGCCAGGCCTTCGAGCGGGCTCTCAAGCTGGCTCCAGACCTCGCCGAGCTCCGCCCGCAGCTCGCGCAGATCCGGCGCGACAGCGGTGACGCCCAAGGCGCCGTGACACTCCTCGAGGACCAACTGCGACGCTTTCCAGACGACCACGTCTCGGCCCTCCTCCTCGCCCAGCTCGCGATCGCCCGCTCGGACACGGCGAGCGCCAGGGCTCTCGTCGACCGCGTCCTGAAGACCGACAACGAACATCGCGAGGCCCTCCTGCTGCGCTATCTCCTCGAGCTGCTCACGACGCGCGGCGCCCCGCCACCCACGACCCCCACATCCGCGCGGACGCGCGCCATCGCCGCCGCGGGGGGGCCACGCCAGCTCGCCGAGGTGCTGCTCGAGCAGGGCTTCACCACGGAGGCCATGCCGCTCCTCGCGCAGGCCCTGACAGACACGCCCGACGACCTGATGGCGCCCGTGATGCTCGTGGCGCTCCTGACCGCCGACGGACGCCTGAAGGAGGCGAGCGACCTGCGCCAGAAGACCGTCGCGCCGCTCGCACCCGAGGACCGCGCCGAGCTTGAGCCCCTCTTCGACACGGCCATCGCCGAGGCGCTGAAGGCCCGCAACGGCGCCACCGCACCCCTGGAGGGACCGCTGTGAAGGACCTGCACGCACGACTCGAGGCCGACGCGGAGACCCTCGGGATCCAACTCAGCTCCGCCGAGGCCGACCACGTCGTCGCCTTCACCGCGCTGTTACACCGCTGGAACGGGGCGATCCGACTTACGGGACCTTCGGACGCTGTCACCCTCCTCCGCGAGCAGGTCATCGAGGCCCTGCTCTACCGGCCGCTCATCACGCGAAGCGAGGCCTGGTGGGACATCGGTTCGGGTGGAGGCCTGCCCGCGCTCGTCCTCGCCGGCCTCGAGCCCGCAATCACCTTCCACCTCGTCGAGCCCATCAGCAAGAAGGTGGCGTTCCTCAAGCAGGCCGCGATAACCCTCGGCCTGACAGGGCGCGTCCTTGTCACCGCGGGTCGGCTCGCAGACGATGGCGCGCCGCCCGCGGACGCGAAACACCGTGATGGCCCGCCGCGGGCCGCCATGTCGCGCGCCACCTTCGCACCCGCTGACTGGTTCGCGCGCGCGGCCCCGCTCGTCGGGCCAGACGGACTCGTCATCGTCACCTCGGCGGGCCCGCTCGACGCGCCCTTCGCGTCAGCCGCCGAGGCCGATGGCCGCCTCGAGGCGCGCGTCGCGACCCTCCCCGCGACGGGCGCGCCGCGGCACCTCGCGCTCATCCGGGTCCCAGCGGCCTGACCGTCGGCGTCGGCGCCTGTCACACGACATCGAGGCCGCGCCTTTTTGGCCATCCACACCCAGCGCGGCTAGGCTCGACCCATGCCGTCCGTGCCTCGAACCCTCGGGCCCGTCGTCGTGACCGTCGCCCTGTGGGCCGCGGCCGCAGACGCTGCGCCACCTGCCCCACCCGCGCCGCCTGCGCCGCCTCCGCGCCACGCGAGGCCAGCCTTGACCGCGCGCCCCGCAGCCCTCTCTGCTGCGCCCCCAAGCTACACGGCCGCGACACCCGAACCGCCGACACCCGAGGCGACACCCGCCGCGTGGGACCCACCGCGGGAAGACGACACCCAACCAGCGGCCACCCCCGCGAACGTCACCGAGGGGCCCGTCAAGTCCACGCCAAGCCCGACTAAAGGGTCCGACCTGCCACTGAAGCCCGCCTCCGAGTCGTTTTTTGACGATTCGACAGGTTACGCACCCCACCCCACATCGACGCGCCCTCCGAACGCCGCCACAGCGGGCGTCGCGTCTTTCTCTGACGGTCTGTCAGGCGCGTCTGGCATGCGCCGGGCACCCCGCACCAGCCCGCACGCGACCGCGTCCACGCCCGCCTCCGCGCCCACTCCGCCGAAGCACGCGCCACCCGTCGCGCTCGCGCCACCGCCGCGTGCGCCAGTCCCCCCAGTCGTGACGCCGCGCGAACTCCCGACGCCGCCCCGCGAGCTGCCGAGCTTCAGCGAGACCGCGCCCCTGCTCGCGGAGCTGCACCACCTCGTGAAGGACCCATCGAGCGTCGCGCCCCGCGCCAGGGCTCGACGTCAGGCGCTAGAGGCCGGCCTGTCAGCGGTTGATGACTTCCTCGCCCACCTGCCAGCCCAACCCGCCGACCCCCTCATTCCGGCCACGGCGCGATGGCTGCGGGCGCGTCTGCTCCATCAGCTCGGGCAGACCGAGGCCGCTGTCGCGGCGTTCACGGCGCTCGTCGAAGCCCGCGGCCCTCACGCCGACAGCGCCGCGCTGACGCTCGCGACACTTGCGGGCCGGACCGACCCGGAGGCGCGCGCCGAGTGGCTCTTGGCACGCAGCGCCGGAGCGCCGGGATTTCTGAGAGGTGTGGACGAGGCGATCGCGATCTTCGGCCGCCTCGAACGCACCGCGCGCGCGGCGACCCTCCTCGAAGGCGCGCTCGGGCAGGCGCTGAACCCCGATCTCCGCACCGCGCTGATGGTCCGGACGGCCGAGGCCCACACGGCAGCGGGCGCCCCCGAGCGCGCGCGGGCGCTCCTCCTGCGGCACTACTGGGCGCGACGCGACTCCCTGCCGCAGGCCCTGCGCGAGGCTCTCGCGACCCTCGGAGCGACACCGGACGCCGACACCGAGTTGTTGCGCGAGGCGCTCCACGGGGCTCGGGCCGTCTGCGACAAGGTCGTCACACGCCTCGCCGGACTGCCCGCGACAGCCTCCTCGACCCGCCGCGCGGCCGACGCCCTGAGTCGCCGCTGGGTGGATCCGACCTCGGCGCTCGCGATGCTCGGAGAGGCCACGCCCCCAGAGGAACCCTTCGAGCTGGGGCTCGCGCGCGCGATGGTGTTGCGACGGCTCGAGCGCGACCGGGAGGCGGTCGAGGCGCTCATGACGCTCCTCGAACGCGCGCCACACCACACCCTCGCGGCCGAAGCCCGCGACCAGGCCTCGGTCGTCCTGCGAAGGCTCGAGCGCTTCGCGGAGGCCGACGCGATGGACGAGGATCTGTTGGCCCTCGCCGACGCAGGCCCCTTCCACCGGGACGCCCTCTGGCGTCTGGGCTTCGGTGCGGTGTTACGACGCGAACGGACGCTGGCCGAACGCTGGCTGCGCGAGCTCGAGGGGCGCTACGGGCCCGAGCCAGACCGGCACAGCTTCACCTGGGCCGAGCGCGCCCGCTACTGGCGCGCGGCGGTCGCGGCGAGGTCAGGCGTGTCGCGGGCGGCCTGGGAAGAGCTCCTCGCGCGCTACCCTGCGGGCTGGTACGGGCTGCTCGCGCGTCAGCGCCTCGGAGAGACCGCCACCAACGGCCAGGACGAATCGGCCTGGATCGTGACGCCCGACGACCCGATGGCGACCGCGGTGGCACTCTACCGCCTCGGGGACGAGCGCGAGGCGCGACGCCACCTCGAGGCCCTGATGGCGGCGCACCTGCTGCCTCAACCCGGGCGGCGCCTCCTCGCGGACCTGCTCGTCGTCGCGGACGACCTGCGTCAGGCCGAGCGGGTGCTTCGCTTCGCCTCCATCCCGCCGACGATGCCGGGTGACGAGGCCGATGAGCCGCTGTATCGCAGCTGGTACCCGCTGCCGCTCGCTGAGTCTCTCGAGACAGCCGCCGCCGCGGTCGGGCTCCGGCGCGACCTCCTCGCGGGCCTCATCAGCGTCGAGAGCCGCTTCGACGCGAAGGCGCAGAGCGCAGTCGGCGCCCTCGGGCTCGGCCAGCTCATGCCAGCGACTGGCGAGGGGCTCGGACGGCGCGTCTTCGGGACCCCATTCGACCGCGCGAAGCTCTGGGACCCCGACGTCAACATGCGCCTCTCGGCCCGCTATCTGCAGGACCTCCTCGCCCGCTTCGGAGGCCACCCAGCACTCGCCGCAGCGGCCTACAACGCAGGACCGACCCCGGTCAGGCGGTGGCTCGAGGCCCGTGGCGACCTCGAGCTCGACGCGTGGGTGGAGGGTATCCCGTACGAGGAGGCGCGACGCTATGTGATGCGCGTACTCGCAGATGCGGAAATCTACCGCCGCCTCTACGACCTCGAAGCGACCCCGGCCACCCTCGCGCTTCGCCTGCCCCGCTGAGCCCCGACACAATCCATGCCGGGGGTCGATAACCTGACGCGCTGTCAGTCAAGAGAACTGACAGAGTGTCAGGCCATGATAACCTGACGAATCGTCAGCTCAGGCGGCGTCCCGCACGAGGAGCCCGCTCTCGCGCGCGTGTCCGGCGAGCTCACGACGCAGCGCCTGACGCGCGCGGAAGAGGCGACTCATGACCGTCCCGATGGGGATGTCGAGCGTCTCCGCGACGTCACGATACGGCAGCTCCAGCAGGTCCGAGAGCGTCACGACCGCCCGGAACTCGGGACGCAGGGCCTCGAGGGCCTGCGTGACCGGCCGCGACAGGTGGCGTTCGAGGAACGCCTGCTCCGGCTCGCTCCAGCGGCGCGCCGCGTCCCAGGACGAGAAGCGGTCGCCGAGCGTTCCAGCCCGCTCGGCCGCCAGGATCTCCCGCTCCTTGCGCCGCCGTCGATAGCCGTTGATGAAGGTCGTCGTCAGGATGCGTGACAGCCACGCCCGACAGTTCGTGGCGTCATCGAACTGATGCCAGTGCGACCAGGCGCGGATGAGCGCGTCCTGCACGAGATCCTCCCTCGCGTCCGGGTCGCGCGTCAGACGCGACGCGAGCCGCCGCAGGCTCTGGACGTGTGGCAGCGCGAGCCGCTCGAAGGCCCGCCGCGTCTCTCCGTCACCCACCTGCGGTGGCGCCGTCGTCTCCGTGAGCTCCATGGGCGTCATTCGGTCCCTCCTGTCAGCGCGACCACGAGGTCCGTCGACCCCGCCCCACCTGTGTAGCGCACGGTGTCCGGGGGATTTGAAAAACCCCTGTAAAAGCCTGTCTCCGCGCCGCATCACCTCGGAGCCGACCCGCTGGCACAGCGACGTGAGGTCGGATCAGATCGTCGGATCGGATCGTCGGATCAGATCGTCGGATCAGATCGTCGGATCAGACCGATGACGCAACCGATCTTATTGAAAGAAAGACGCTTTCAGGCGTTCAAAGCGGCTTGCGTCGGCACGGACGAGCCGCTACTGATGCCGCCGGGGCAGGGTCCACGCGACCCTGGCGCCCTGCTCTTCTCCCCGCACGTCACGGAGCAATTGCCGGATGAAGTCCTCCCCTCGCCTGACACAGGCCTGCATCGGCGTGGCCGCCCTCGCGACCCCATTTGTCACCGTCCCCGGCCGGGCCGACACCACGGAACCCGAACCCGAGACCGAGAACCGCACCTTCGTCGTCGAGCGCCCCGACGCGGAAGCAGCGGCCTCGATCGACGGCGCGGTCAAGGTGAAGCCGATGCGGCCAGGCAACGTCGCCCCGACCGACGCCCCCGAGGCCCTCGACGGCGCCCCGGGCGTCATCGTGCAGCGCACCAACCGAGGTGCTGCGGCCCCCATCATTCGCGGCTTCATCGGCGTCGACAACCTGCTGCTCCTCGACGGCGTGCGGCTCAACCTGTCAACGTGGCGGACGGGCCCCATCCAGTACGCGGCCCTCATCGACCCGATGATCCTCGACAGCATGACGCTGCTGACAGGTGCCTCGGGCGGGCTCTACGGCTCGGGCGCGCTCGGCGGCGTCATCGACTTCACGACCGTCGCGCCACGCCTGAGCGGTGGCAGCCCGCACGGCTTCATCGGGCATCTGTCAGGCGCCTCCGCCGACACGTCGGGCCTCCTGCACGCCCGCGGCCACTTCGGCACGGGGCGTTGGGACGGCTGGGCGGCCGCCACGGTTCGGCTCGCGGGGGACCTCCGCGCGGGCGGCGGTGACATGCAGACGAACAGCGGTTACAGCCAGATCTCCTGGAGCACGAAGCAGCGCTTCAAGCTCTCGGAGCGCACCCACCTCACCGCGGCCGCCTTCGGCTCGCTGACCGATGACGCCCCGCGCATGGACCAGCTCGCGCAGGGGACGGTCCGCTTCAGCGACAACCTCGAGCAGCTGGCCTACGTCCGCCTCGAACATCGCGGCGTCGAGGGCAGCTCCGGTGTGCGCCCGGGCTTCCGCGTGACCGGCTCGTTCCGGCAGTCCACAGAGACCGAGCGCCAGCAACGCTGTGCACGCAACGAAGACAAAAGCGTGGTCGACGCTGGGCTGTGCGCGAACGAGGACGCCGCAACGATTGACCCGACGAAACGTCAGGAATGGCGCGACGGGACAATTGCGGCGCATCTCGAGGCCGAGGGCGAGCTCGCTTTCTGGCATGGCCGCCTCCGCCTGCGCGGCAACGGCGCCTTGCGCAACGAGTGGGTCGACAGCTCGCGGCCGAACGATCCCGCCGCCCTCCCACGCTTCTCGCCCGACTCCACCTACGCGACCGCGGTCGGCGGCGGCTGGATCGACGTGGACGCGCTGCAGGACGCGGGCGGCTGGGACATTCGCCTCGATGGCGGCGCCCGCCTCGAGTCGACGTCCGCAGTGGCGCCCGGGGTTCCGGGCGTGGGCGATCTCGACGTGAACTTCTCGGGCCTCGGGGCTGGCGCACGTGCGGTCGCCTCGTACAAGGACACCGTCGCTGTCCGGGCTGGCTGGCAGCGCGGCTTCCGGGCCCCGAACCTCGCCGAGGCGACCGTCGTGGGCGACACTGGCCAGACCTTCGAGATCCCGAACCCGGACCTCGCACCCCAGCGCGCCGACACGCTCGAGGCCGGCCTCCGACTGCGCGCTCCGATGTCGAAGGGGAGCGCGCTCCGCCTCGACATGACGGCCTTCAAGACCGAGATCGCGGACGTCATCGTGCGCGTCAGGTCGACGATCGACGGGCAGCCGACCATCGACGAGAAGGAAATCGGACAGCGCGTCAACGCCGAGAAGGGCACCTTCGAAGGCGCCGAGCTGGCCCTCGGGATGACGACCGAGGGTCAGCTCGGCGCGCTCGCGGTCGACCTCGCGAGCGCGTGGATCGACGGCTCGGTCACGACCGCCGCGGGCGCGGACGACCTCCCCCGCCGCCTCCCGCCGTGGAACGGCCGCGCAGGTCTCGGCTGGACGAGCCCGAACAAGCGCTGGGGTGCGGGTGCGGGTGTCCGCTTCGCGCTCGCGCAGCGCCGCCTCGCCTCGGGCGACCTGAGCGACCTCCGCATGTGCGCGGACCCGGCAGCTCCCCACAAGGTCGCGACGAACTGCGCAGGCACCGACGGCTGGGCCGACGTGAACCTGTGGGTCACCTTCCAGGCCATGGACGGCCTCGACCTCGGCCTCCGGGTCGACAATCTCCTCGACCAGCGCTACCGCGTCCACGGCAGCGGTTTTGATGCCCCAGGCCTCAACGCCCGCCTCGGCGCCACGGTCCGGCTCTGATCTGGCGCCGCGATCTTCGCGGCGGTTCAGACCCCGAACGGCCCGCCCGTCAGATGATGACGGCGCGGGTCGCTCGCGTTCAGGCCCCCCTCGGCCGGACGCGAAGGCCAAGCTGCGCCTTCTGCCGAAGCTCCCGAATGAGGCGCGCGGCCTCCTCGGGGGCGTCGGGCTCGAGCTCACGGGGGAGCTCCCAGCGCGAGCCGTCCTGCCGCGCGATGACGAGGGTTGGGGTGACGCCTGGCGGGCCTTGACGGACCTCGACCGACGCGATGTCGTCCCAACGCCAGCGCATCACGACGGCCTCGCCTTCGAGCCACCGGACACCCGAGGTGTCGACGCTCAGGACCTCTTCGCGGCCGAGGACCCGTCCGAGACGCGCCGTGAGCCAGACGGGCCCCGCGGTGACAAGGCCGATGCCCACGAGCCAGAGCGGCAACCACGGGCTGCCGAAATCGACGTCATGCGAGCGCAGGAGGCCAAGCAGCGTGGCCCCGCTACCGACGAAGCCGCAGGCCTGAAGCCACGCAACGCGGACAGCCCGACGAATGGTCGGCCGATACCACGCGATCGGCGCGTCGGGAGCGGCTGGCTGTGCCTGCATGCAGGGGGCTTAAGCACGCGGGTCTGCAGGGCAAGGGGGCCCCTCAGCGGGCGACCTCGAAGGCGAGGACCAGCATGCCGCCATCGTGGCCACGCCCCGCCTGAAAGAAGGTGGACCCCGGAGCCGCCTGAACCGTCGTCCGCAGCCCGCCGACCTCGACGTTGAGCGCGTGACGACCCTCACGAAGGCCCGCGTGCCGCAGCGCCAGCGCGCTACCGTTGGGCAGGGTCACGGGCGAGGCGCCTGACGCCGTGACCACGAGGGCATGCCGACCAAGCCGCGTGAAGCGACGGTGGTCCGGGAAGGCCCGCGTGAGCGCCGGCCCGAGCGCCGCGAGCTCGGGCGCGACCTCGACCGCGCCAGTCCCCGCCCGGGCGAGGACGACGGTCACGGTGACCCCAACGGACGCCGGATCTGCGGCCTGCGGTGCGTGACCTGTCTCCGCGCGGCCCGCGACAGCGGTGGTGGCCTCGCCCTCGGGTTCAGCCGAGAGGGCGCGGCCGCCCACGAGCAGAACCGCCGCGGCGATGACCATGGGCAGGACCCTTGCGCTCACAGCCCGCCTCCGGTGGGTGCGGCGGGGGCCTCCGACGACTCGCCCTCGACGACGTGCCACAGGACGAGGGGCTTGTCCGCCTCGTCGGCGCCGCCCTCGACGAAGACCTCGCCGTCGGTGACCTCGACCGACTCGATGCGGACCGCGCCGCGGCCGCCGAGGGCGACCTCGGACTCGGGGCCGCGGCGGACACGCTCGGACTTCGGCGCATTGGGAAGCGTCTTGTTCGCGACATTGTTCGGGGCAAGCGAGCCCCCGTCGCCTGCGTCGCGGAGGGCGAGCGTCCCGAGGACCGCCACCGCGACGGCCGCCGCTCCTGCGAGGGCGAAGGGACGCTCGAAGGCGAAGAAACCGCGCCACCACGCGGCGAACCGCGCGCCCAACGTCGGGCTTCCGTCGCCCGGGTCGACGCTGCGCGGGGCCATGACGCGATCGTCGGCCTCGAGGCGCGCCAGCACGCGATCCCCGAGCCCGCTGAAGTCAACGGCGGCGACGTGGACGTCGCGCGGGGCGAACGCGACCCGCGTGAGCCCCGAGAGGTCGCGGAGCGCCTGCACCTCGCGGGCGAGGTCGGGATGGAAGGCGAGAGCCTGCTCCACCGCCGCCGCCTCCGCGGGCGCGAGCTCTCCGTCGACGTAGGGCATCAGGTGCTGCTCGAGTTCGTCGCGTGAAAGGGTCATGGGGCACCTCGCTCGGGGAACGGACAGGGCTGGGACGGCCGGCGCGGCAAAAGATTCAAGCCTTGAGGTACCGGGAGAGCGCTTTCTGAAAGTTCTTTCGCGCGTGAAAGAGGCGACTCATGACGGTCCCCTTCGGGATCTCGAGGGCCTCCGCGAGCTCTTCGTAAGAGAGGCCGTCCACTTCGCGCATCATCAGGATCGCGCGGTGTTCGTCGCTGAGCGTCCCGAGGGCGGCGTCCATGTGGGTCACCAGCTCCTTGCGCTGCGCTGCCTGGGCCGGGCTGTCGAGCCCCATCGTGGCGAGCGTCGGGCCGTTTCCGAAGGCCTCGCCGTGCCGCACGCCATCATCGTAGTCGACCTCGCGGGCGCGGGCCTCGCGGCGCTTGCGGTCGATACACAGGTTGAGGGTGATGCGGTAGACCCAGGTGTAAAAGCTCGAGTCGCCCTTGAAGGCGTGAAGATTCTTGTGAATCTTGACGAAGACGTCCTGCGTCGCATCCATCGCGGCGTCCGGGTTCCGGACCACACCGAAGGCGATGGAATAGACCTTGCGCTGGTAACGGTCGACGAGGGTCCGAAACGCTCGGGCATCGCCGCCGAGGATGCGCGCGACAAGTTCGGCGTCCTCCCGGGCCTGCGCGCTCCGCTCGAGCTCTGTTGGGCTTGGCGCGGCCCCGGCCGGGCCCGGCTTCTTGTCGAGGTCGTTCACGCAGGTCTCCACGGCTTGACGCAGGCGGCTCCGACGGGCGGACCCGAAGCTTCTTCAAGCGACGCGTGCGATGGATTCCACAACCCATGCGCGAGGGCAAGCGGCACGACACCCGAAGCGGAGACGGACAGCCCTCGGGAATCCCTCGCCTTGGCCGTTCGTTGCGGCTAGACTCCGGTTCCCGCTGCCGCGGACCCTCGCCGAACCGAACGAGCCATGCAGCCCGCCACCGCGATCCGGACATTCCTGGCCCAGCTCCAGCGCATCGAGCGGCGACGCGTCTGGTGGCTCGCGACCCTGCGCGCGACCGCGGTGTTGACGCTCGGGGGTTTTGGCGCGCTCTGCGTGGCGGCAGTCGGTGAACCCGGGTCCCGGCTGGCTCCTCTCGTCCTCGTCGGGGTGGCTGCGGCGCTCGCCGTCCACCAGCTCCTGCGCCACGGCGTCCTGCCGCACCGGGCGCTTGGCGACACGGCCGAGCTCGCGCGCTGGGTGGAGGCGCGGGTGCCGACGCTCGGGTCGAGCCTCGTGACAGCGGTCGAGCTCGGGCTGCGCGAGCCTCCGGTCACAGCCGGGGCCGCGCCGTCGCCCGCGCTCGTCGCGGCGGTGGTCGCGAACGCGGCGCGGGAAGTCGCTCGTCTCGACGCGCGACGGCTCGGGGATCTGCCGGAGACCGGGGCTTCACCGTCCTCGCTGCTCGCGCGACGCCGGCGAGGGTGGGTGCCGCTCGGGGCGCTCGGGCTGTCGCTTGGCGCGATCCTCGCGTCCCCGGGCCTTGTGGAGGCGGCGGTTGCGAAGTTCGTCTGGGAAGCGCCTCCGGAAGAGGCCGACGGCGGCCTCTGGGTCGATGTCGCGGTCAGCCAGCTCGACCTCGAGATTGCACCCCCTGCCTACGCGCGCCTCGCAGCGCGGACGCTCCCACGAAGCAGCGGCGACGTGACGGCGCTGACGGGCGCGACGATCGACTTCGCGGGGACAAGCCTCGTGCCAGAGACGGTCGAGGCGGCCCTCGAGCTTGCATCTGCGCCAGGCGAGCGGTGGGCGGTCGATGTGACGCCAGGCGACCCGGCGATCCGCCTGTCGGGGCGACTGACCGTCGGCGAGGATGACCGCTATCGCTTCGCCTTGCGGCTAGCGGACGGCACGATCGTGCGCGAGCGGACCTGGCGCCACGTGACCGCGCAGCCCGACGCACCGCCCGAAGCGACGCTCGTCCTGCCAGAGACCGATCTCGAGGTGAAACCCGATGACCGCATCGACTTCTTCTTCGAGGCCACCGACGACCTCGGGCTGGGTGCGATCGCCCTCGTGGCCCGAGCCGAGGACGGCCGCGAACTCCTCCGCGAGGCGGTGCGCGTCGCCGAGGGGGCGCGCGTCGAGAAGGGGCATATCACGCTCGAGGTGAAGCGGCTCGGGCTCGAGGCCGGCGAACGTGCCGACGTGGGCTTCGAGGCCCGCGACCTGCGGCCCGCACCCGCAGCAGCGGACGCGGAGGCCGTCATCGGTCGAAGCGCGACGCGGCGGCTGACGCTCTACTCACCCGAAGCTGAGCACGACGCAATTCGCGCCGTCCTTGACGCGGTCCTCACGTCACTCGTCGGGATCTACGCGGACCGCGTGGAGCACCCGCTGATGGCCGACCCGGAGGCTGGGGGGCCGCGCCCGTGGCACGTGGCGGCACCCCATGCCGACACGATCGCGCAGGCGCTCAGGGAGGTGCTGACACGACTCGATGAGGCCATTGCGCGGCTCGCGCTCGACCCCGAGGCGACCGACGCGCTGCGGGACGGCGTTCGGGCCGTGCGGGACCGCCTGCAGCCGAACGCGACCCACGAGCGCGCGCTGCTCGAGCGGTGG
This sequence comes from Pseudomonadota bacterium, assembly GCA_005788935.1. The sequence goes on along the minus strand of SYAK01000178.1, from coordinate 3,271 downwards.
CAGCGCGAGGAGCGAAGCCTCGACGCCGTGGCCGCAGCGACGCTGATGCGCGACTTGAACGCGCTCGGGATCGACGACACGGAGACGAGCATCTTCGAGCTGAAGCGCCTCCTCGACGCCTCGCGCAAGGACGACGTCCTTGCGCGAGGGCGCGAGCTGCTCGAGGCGCAGGACGAGCTGATGGAGCTCATGAAGAAGCTGAAGGACAACCCGGATCCCGCCGCGCGCGAACAAGTGTTGCGAAAGATGAAGCAGCTCCAGGCCCGGATGCAGCGTCTGCGCCAGGAGCTCGCGAAGCTTCAGGAGCGCTCGCCCTATGAAAACCAGAACCCTCAGCAGCGCCCAAGCGAGCGGCAGACAGAGATGTCCGACATGGCCTCGACGATGGAGCAGGTCGAGGCGTTGCTGAAGGAAGGCAAGGTCGATGACGCGATGAAGCTGCTCGAACAGCTGAACCAGTCGACCCAGTCGATGATGGCGGGCCTTCAGGAAGATCTCGAGCAGGGCGGGGGACGACTCGGGGCCGCCGCGGCCAAGCGCCAGCAGGCCTTCTCGGACGAGCTCGATGCGGTGGCGGGGCAACAGGAAGGCCTCCACGGCGAGACCTCCGCAAACGCTCGCGAGGCCGCGAAGCAGGCCGCCGAAGCCGCGCGTGAGGCGCTCGACGGGATGGGCCTCGAAGGCGCGGGCGAGGGGACGCGACGGCGTCACGCTGCGGCGAAAGACGCCGCCGAGGCCCTGAGAGAGGCCGCGGACGGGGGACAACCTGGACTCGAGGAGGCCGCGGATGGCCTCGCGGAAGCGCTCGACAAGCTCTCGGACGCCCTCGGTGAGGCGGCGCGCGGGGCCCGCGGCGGGACGCGGGAGGGGCTCGAGGAGGCGCGGCAACAAGCTTCGGAGGCCGCCCGTGGGGCGCGCGATGGAGCCGCGGAGGGCGAGGAAGGACAGCTCGGACGCCTCGAGGAGGCGCAGCAGCGGCTTCGCGAGCGGCTCGGAAAGCTTGGCGAGCAGCTGAGCGGACTCGAGGCGGACACCCCTGGCGTCGCGGGGGAGGTCGGCCCGAAGCTCGCGGAGGCCGCGGAGGCGATGCGCGCCGCGGAACAGGGGCTCGGGAAGGGGCAGGCGCGCGAGGCCGCGGCCCGACAGCAGGCGGCCCTCGACACGTTGAAGGACGCACAGCAGGCCATGGAGTCGCGCAAGCCGAAGCCTGGCAACGCACCTGACGGTGAGGCCGACGGGGCTGGCAGTGGAAAGGAAAAGGTCGCGATCCCGAGGGAGAACAAGCCCGGAGGTGCCCGGCAGCTGCGGGCCGAAATCCTGCGGGCGATGCAGGAGGAGACGCCCGAGGCCTGGCGGGACGCGGTGAAGCGCTTCTACGAGGAGCTGACGCGATGACCCTCCCGCGCACGACCCTGCGTCGAGCGAACCGCCCGCTTTGGGGCCTGCTGATGCTCACCGCGGTGCTGACCCTCGGAGGCGGCGCGGCGCGGGCGGATCTCGACGCCACCCAGCGTCAGGCCGACGCGGCGCTCGAGGCCTGGAACCTCGCCGAGGCCGAGGCCATCCTTGCCCGCCTCGAGGCGAGCGGCGCCTCGGGGGACGCCGGGACGGTGCATCTGCGCGGCAAGCTGCTGTTCATGCAGGGGCGTTACCGCGAGAGCCTGGACTGGCTCGCGCAGGCCCGGAGCATCGAAGACTCCTCGGCCTTCAGCCAGCTCGAGGCCCTCGTGCGGAGCACCGAAGAGGTCACGCGCGCGTATGTCCGGGTACGTTCGCCTGCGGGACACTTCGAGCTGAGCCACGCGCCAGGGGTCGACGCGCTGCTCGTGCCGTATGCCGGGGAGGCCCTTGACCGCGCCTACGTCGAGCTGACCCGCATCTTCGGGCACACGCCGCCGACGCCGATCCGGGTGGAGATCTATCCGACGGTCGACGTGCTCGGCGCCGTGAGCCCGCTATCGGTCGCGGAGATCCGCACCTCGGGCACCATCGCGCTCTGCAAGTACAACCGGCTCATGATCACCTCGCCGCGCGACCTCGTCTACGGGTACGACTGGCTCGACACGCTCGCGCACGAGTTCATCCACCTGGTCGTGACCCAGAAGTCTCGCAATCAGACGCCGATCTGGCTCCACGAGGGGCTTGCGAAGTATTATGAGGTCAAATGGCGGCGTGACGCGCGCCCAACCCTCGACCGCCACAGCGAGTCCTTCCTCGCGAAGGCCCTCGCGAAGGGGTCGCTCATCCCGTTCGCCGACATGTCGCCGTCGATGGCCAAGCTTCCCAGCCAGGAGGCCACGACCACGGCCTTCGCCGAGGTGTGGACGGTCATGGCGTTCCTCGAGAATCGGGCGCGCGGGCCTGTCGCGGCGGCGCTGACCGGCCACCTCGGCGCGGGCCTCTCGGATCGCGACGCTGTCAGCAAGGTCGCCGGGCTGCCATGGGACCGCTTCGAGCCGGGCTGGAAGACCTGGCTCAAGGCACAAGGGTACCGCCCGCTCGACGCCGAGTACCGCCAGCGGCTGCTCTTCAAGGGGCGCGACACCGAGGCCGACGAACTCGCCGACATCCGGGTCGACAAGGCCCGCGACCACGTCTGGCTCGGCGACCGACTGCGGCTCGCGGGCCGATGGACCGGGGCGATCCATGCCTACGAGCGCGCCACCGAGGTCGTCGGACGCGACTCGCCCCTCATCCAGGGCAAGCTCGGCTACGCGCTGCTGCGCGCGAAACGCCCCGCCGAGGCGGCCGAAGCGCTGATGCGTCCGATCGCCCAACACCCGCGGCACATCGTGCTGCAGGTCTACCTCGGCGAGGCGCTGCTCGCCCTCGGGCGCCACGCGGAGGCCCGCGCGCACCTCGAGGAGGCGCTCACCATCAACCCGTTCGACCCCGACCTCCACGGGCACCTCGCCGCCGTCTACGACAAGCTCGGGCTGACCGGGAAGGCCGCGATCGAACGCAACGCCCACAGGCTCATCCACCCATGAACGACGACGCACCCACGGCTTCTGTTGCTGACAACACCCTCGAGACCCCCGTGGCAGGTGCGCCTGCGCCACGTGAGCCGTCGATGGACGACATCGCGCGCCTCGCGACCACACGCGACCGCGTCCTGTCGGCCCTGAAGCAGCGGATCGTCGGTCAGCAGGAGGTCGTCGACCTGCTTCTGACCGCGCTCTTTGCACAGGGACATGGGCTCTTCATCGGCGTCCCAGGGCTTGCGAAGACCCTCCTCATCCAGACGCTCGCCGAGGCCGTCAGCCTCGAG
>SYAK01000177.1 GCA_005788935.1 Pseudomonadota bacterium | reverse complement strand
GAAGTGGCGCTTGCCCTCGGTCGTCTCCCCCGAGAGGCTGCCTGACTTGCCGCCCGCCCGCACGCTGCCGAGCCGCGGCCCCTTGCGCCCCTGGAAGTACTTCCGGCCCGTGCCCGTCGTCATCGTCGCCTCGAGCATCCCGAGCAGCGTCTTCGCCACGTCGGCTGGCACGGCCTCCCGCAGCGGCGTCGGGGTCGACGTGTGCAGCACCGCGTCCCCGCGCGTCGCCGAGCGCACCAGATGCGGCACCATCATCACGCCCTTGTTGCCGATTGCGGCGGTGATCATCGCCGCATGCAGGGGCGACAGCGTCGAGTTCGCGAAGCCCGCCGACGTCCGCGCGAGCCCGAGCCGGTTCGCCGCAGGCACCCGCGCGGTGGAGACGCCCACCTGGCGGTGGAACGGGATGGCGGCGTTGAACATGAAGCGGTCGGCCGTCGTCTGAAGCTGGGCTGGCTTCAGGTGCTTGTCCGCGAGGCGTCCGAAGACGACGTTGTTCGAGCTGCCCAGCGCCTCGGCGAAGGTCTCGCAGCGGGTGTCGAGCTTCGGGTTCGGCTTGAGATGGTACAGGTCGACGCTGTTGGCGCCACCGTGGACGCACGTCGAGAGGCCTGGCGAGAGCTTCGCGTGCTCGAGCAGCGCCGCGGCCGAGATGACCTTGAAGACCGACGCGGCGGGGGGCTCCGACGACAGCGTCAGTCCGCGGAGATCCGGGCGCCCCTCGGCGTGGTCCGCGAACGCGAGGATCTCGCCAGTGGACGGGCGGACCGCGACGATGGCCCCTTGGGCGACCTTGTGGCGCGCGAGGACGTCGACCGCCGTCTGCTGCAGGTTCGGGTCGAGGGTCAGCGTCACGCGCGTGCCATCTTCGAGGGTACGCACGAGCTGGTCGCCCTCCCGGACGGCGGCCGCCACCTCGAGCGCTTCGGCCGGGATGGTCCAGCCCCCGTCGCCCGCCGCGCCCGCCGTCACCACCGGGCGCGGCGACGGGCTCGCGAGGGCGTCGAGCGCTGGGCCCTCGAGACTCACGATTCGCGGCGGCTCCGGCGGCGGCGTCCCGGGCTCCGTGGCGGCGTCGCTCGCGCCACCCGGGCTCGTCGCGACGTGGAGCACACCGAGGCTCAGCCCGAGGACGAGCGCTCGCCGATAGCGGCGCTGAAGACCGGGATGTCGGGTCTGGACGCCCTCGGGTTGAGCGTCTTCGGGGTCTCCGGTCGGATCGATGTCGGGGTCGGCGGCGCGCATGGTCGGAGATCGTTCGGGTCACCCGATCGGGTTGTCAAAAAAACGTGCCACGCTTCGATCGGCCCGATCGTCAAGAGATCCCGGTCACTGCGCAATCCCGACGACGCGATCGGTTTTGAACACAAAAGGCTTGCGTGGCGCCGGCCCAAACTTCACAACAAGGCCCGCCGAGCGCGCCCCATGCGGGCGTTCGTGTCGGTCCCGCCCTCCGAGACGCGCCATGACCCACCCGAAGACCCTCATCATCATCCCGACCTACAACGAGCGCGAGAACCTGCCGCGCCTGCTGACCGCGATCTTCGAGGTGACACCGACGGTTCATGTCCTCGTGGTCGACGACAACAGCCCCGACGGTACCGGCGCCCTCGCCGACGGTCTCGTGGCGACGGACGCGCGCGTCCACGCGATGCACCGACCGGGCAAGCTCGGTCTCGGCACCGCCTACATCGCCGGCTTCCGGTGGGCGCTCGCCCGCGACTACGCCCTCATCTTCGAGATGGACGCGGACTTCTCGCACCAGCCGCGCTTCCTGCCCGACTTCCTGAAGGCCGCCGAGGCCGCCGACCTCGTGCTCGGTTGCCGCTACATGCCCGGCGGCGGGACCGAGGACTGGACCTGGCGCCGGAAGTTCATCAGCCGCGGCGGCAACATCTACGCGCGCCTCGCGACCGGGCTGCCGTTTCGTGACCTGACCGGTGGCTTCAAGTGTTTCCGCCGCGAGGTTCTCGAGCGCCTCGACCTCGACGCCGTGCAATCCAAGGGTTACGCCTTCCAGATCGAGCTGACCTTCCGCACGCGCAAGCTCGGTTTCCGCATCGCCGAGGTCCCCATCATCTTCCCCGACCGCAAGTTCGGGACGTCGAAGATGTCGGGACGCATCGTGCGCGAGGCGATGGTGAACGTCCTGAAGCTGCGCTTCGGCGCCTGAGTCTGGCGTCGCGCGGCCCCACAACGCGTTGCAGAGAGAGGAGGTCAGGCAGATGGCAGGTACCCGGAAGGATGACAAGACGCCGCGACTCGGCGGGCCCCTCGACTTCCTGCGTTACGTCTGGGCGGTCGATCACGAGCTGAAATCCGCTTCGAAGACCCTCGCGCGCCGCACCGGGCTCACCGAGCGCCAGCGCCTCGTGCTGAAGATCCTCGGCAAGCAGGGGACGGCCTCGCCCGGCGAGCTCGCGGTCGCGCTCCACGTCCACCCGTCCACGATGACCGGCATCCTGCAACGTCTCACCGGGGCTGGCCTCATCACCCGCTCGCGCAATGGCGAGGACGCCCGCAAGGGGGCGCTCGAGCTCACCGACGACGGGCGAGCCGCGAGCGATGGCAAGGGCGGGCCGCCCTACGAGCAGGCGGTCCGCAAGGCCCTCGGGCGCTTTGACGAGGCGAGCCTCGAGACGACCCGACAGGTGCTCGCGGCCATCGCCGAGGAGCTCGCCGTGAAGCCCGCGGTCGACGCCAGGCCCGAGCCGAAGCCCTCGCCCAGAGGGGCAAAGGTCACCGCGGCCAAGCCAGCGGCCAGGCCCGCGAAGGCCCCGCCCGCGAAGGTCGGAAAGGCCACGCCAGCCAAGGCGCGCCGCTGACCGTCACCCCGCGGTCAGGACGCCCTCCGCGATGAGCTCCGCGAGGAGCTCGCCAGCCTCCTCCTGCGCGAGCCCCTCCGCCGCGAGCCAGGCCACCGCCGCCGCGTGTGGCTGTCCCGCACCGAGCCAGCCGACGAGCGACACGACCCCCTCGCCGACCTCCCGCACGCGCGGCTCGGCGCCCGCCTGCGTCACGATCGCGAGCCCTTCGATCTCGGCCGACCCAGCGCCGGTCAGCGCCGGGCCACCCCGCGGCGGCCCCTGCGACAGCGCGCGCGCGACCACCGCCGCCGCCCCTCCGGCCTCCCGCTGCCGCGCGAGCCACTCGAGGATGTTCCCATAGCGTCCGAGCGTCCCCTCGGGGCAGGTCAGCACGGCGGTCCCTGGCGCGGGCCCGACCATCCCCGCACCCGGCCCAGGCCCGGTCGCCCTCCGGCACGCCGCGATGGCGCGCTCGAGTCCCGCCACGGCCCGTGCCGCCCTTGGGGTCTCGCCCTGCGTCAGCCAGGCGCCGAACGAGGCTGCGAGCGTCTCCCACGCCGACAGCCCGGCCGAGAAGGCCCGCGACCCGAAGAACGCATGGAGCCGCGGCAGGCGCCAGCCCGCGGAGGCGAGGGCGAAGGCGGTCGCCGGGTACTCCTCGATAATAGAGGTCAAAAGGCGCGCATTGCGCATCGGGTCCACGTCCCAGGCCCGCACGTCGGGGGCGGTGAACCACGCCGCCGCGCCGTCGGGCAGCCCCGAGTCCGCCAGGGCGGCCGCTGGGTCACGGTAGACCGCGTCCCGGAAAGCGGCGTCATGCACCATGCGCAGCGTCACGACCTGCAGGGCCCGCACCGGGACCGGGGCACTCACGCGGCACCGTGTGCGCGCCCGTCGACGCGCGCCCCGAGCAGCGGATGAGAGGCGCAGGCCGCGGCGATGCGGGCGAGGCCAGGCAGGACACCCTCGACGGTGTTCCGCTCGCACTCGAACACCACCGCCCGCAGGTTCGGCGCGCGTCCCACGACTGCGTCAAGCAGGGTCCAGGTCTCCTCGAGGACCGCGAGCCCGTGGTCGTCGTCGACCCACTGCAGGCCCTTGTGTTCACGCAGGCGCCCGCCCGCCACGTGCAGCTCGACGACCCGCTCCCACGGGAAGCCGTCGAAGCCGGTCAGTGGCGCATGGCCCCGAACCCGTTGAAAGATCGCGAGGTGGGCGAGGTCGAGCAGGATCCCCGTGTCCGCACGTTCCGCGAGGACCGCGAAGAAATCGAGCATGTGGAGCGGCCCGATGAAGACCTGACCTGGCGGATTCTCGGGCAGCACCTCACGCCCGGTCGCCTCCCGCAGCCGTACGATCCCCTCGGCCATCGCCTCCGCCACCTCGGGCGCGAGTGTCGGTGGCAGCAGCAGCATCTGGCCGCGCCCCCGCGGGCCGAAGTGCCACAGGCCCGCGTCGCCGCACAGCCACGCCGGGCGCATCGCGTCACAGAGCCCGCGGACCCCGTCGAGCCACCGTGGGTCGAGGTCGTCCGGGTCGTCGAGGTTCACGTCGAGGAAGTGGTAGGTCGTCGCGCGCCCGTCCGCCACCCATCGCAGCCCGTCCGCGTCGAGCCCCTTCTCGACCTCTACCCCGAGCTCGAGGAAGGCCGCATGGTCCGGCACCCGCCGCGCGAGCGCCAGCGGATCGAGCCCGCCCGCCCGCCGTGCGCCGTACTCGGTCGAGAGCCCCAGCCCGAGGACCGGCAAGGCCGTCACACGCGTCGCGAAGCTCGCCCCGCCGCCCTTTTCGATTGACCCGCCCATCTCGCATCCCCTAGACTTCGCGCCCTCCCGCCGTGAAGGCGCCGCCCAGCCGTACCGAGCCAGCGTACCATGAAGCCTCCCGACCTCCAGCTCAACATCCACGAGATCCCGGACGCAGGCGTCTCCGTGGAGATCGATCTGCCCGTCGAGTGGCTCGCCGAGGCCCTGCTGCCCGCATACGAGGCGCGCGGTCCAGCCCACCTCAAGGCCGAGGTGACGCGCATGGGTGACAACGCCCTCGTGCGCGGGACCGTCCGCGTCCCGGTGGCCTTTCAGTGCAGCCGCACGCTCGAACGCGCCGAGGTGGATCTCGACGTCCCGTTCGCCGAGCTCTTCGTGCGCGGCGAGGGGCACGACGACATCGACCTGTCGGATGTCGACGTCTCGAGCGACGAGCTCGTCGACGAGCCGTACCTCATCAAGGGCGGTACAGTCGACATCGAGGGCCTCGTCCGCGAGAACATCGTCCTTGTGCAGGACCCGTACCCGCTCCACCCGTCCCAGCCGCCGCGGACGCCAGACGTCGACGACGCGGGCGACGAGGACGACGCCGATGGCGAACCCGCAGCGCCCCTCTGGTCGAGCACACCCGACCGCATCGACCCGCGCTGGGAGCAGCTCCGCGACATCAAGCTGAAGGGCTGATCGCCCCGTATCCCCGCCTGCCCAGCAGGCTTGAGAACTGGCCGAGCAGCGGCCGAAGGTGAAGGACCGACATGACGACCCCGACCAACAAGAAGAGCAAGGCCAAGACCCGCAGCCGCCGCGCGACGCACGACCGCACCACGCTGCCGACGCCGATCATCTGCCCGAACTGCAGCGCGGACAAGCTCCCGCATCGCGCCTGCCCGGCTTGCGGCTGGCACAAGGGTCGCGTCGCCGTGGCCGTCAAGCGCGCTGCGACCGAGCCTGAGCTCGGCGCCGACTAAGCTGCGCCATGACGGGTGACGTCACGCCCCGGGCCATCATCCTCGGCAGCGATCACGCCGCTGTGGCGCTCCGTGACCATGTCGCTGACGCGCTGCGTGCGGACGGATGGCAGGTCGAGGTCCTCGGTCCGACCAAAGGCGACCGCGTCGACTACCCGAGCGTCGCGTTCTCGCTGGCCGAGGCCGTGGCGGCCGGGCGCTTCCCGCTTGGCGTGCTTTTCTGTGGCACCGGCATCGGCGTGTCGATCGCGGCCAACAAGGTCCCGGGCGTGCGCGCGGCCCTCATCCACGACCCGGTGACGGCCGAGCTGTCTGCGCGTCACAACGCGGCCAACGTGCTCTGCCTCGGGGGGCGCATCATGGCGCCCGAGTACGGGCTGCTCTGCGTCCGCGCGTGGCTTGGGACGGAGTTCGAGGCGCGCCACCAGCCGCGCCTCGACGCCATCGCCCGCTACGAGCGCGGCGCTGCGGAGCCCTGAGCCTTGCGCTGCCCCTACTGCCAGCACGCCGACACCCGCGTCATCGACTCGCGCCTCGCGCGCGAGGGGCGATCAACCCGCCGTCGTCGTCAATGCGAGGCCTGCGCGCAGCGCTTCACGACGTTCGAGGTCGCCGAGGAGGCGATGGTCGAGGTCGAGAAGCGCGACGGGCAGCTGCAGATGTTCGACCCGGACAAGCTGCTGCGGAGTGTCCGACTCGCGTGCAAGAAGCGGCCAGTCCGGATGGAGTCGGCCGCGAGCTTCGTCGAGCAGCTCGAGGCTCGCCTCATGAAGTCGGGCCGCCGCCTCGTCACGAGTCGCGAGGTCGGCGACGAGGTCCTCGCCTTCCTGAAGAGCGTCGATCCGGTCGCCTATGTGCGCTATGCGTCGGTCTACCGCAGCTTCAGCTCGGTCGACGAGTTCGTGCGCGAAATCAATCAGATCTCCGAGGCGGGTGGCGTGCCCTGAGCCGCCGCGGGCCCGCGAGGCGTGCTGCATGTCCGAGCCCATCCCCCAGCCCGACCTCGACGCGCACTTCATGGCGCGCGCTTTGGCCCTCGCCGAGCGCGGGCGCGGCGGTACGTCGCCCAACCCGATGGTCGGGGCGGTCCTCGTTCGTGACGGCGTCGTCGTCGGCGAGGGCTGGCATCAGCGCGCTGGCGGTCCCCACGCCGAGGTGCTTGCGCTGGATGCGGCGGGCGGAGCCGCACGTGGGGCGACGGCCTATGTGACGCTCGAACCCTGTTGCCATCACGGGCGGACGGGCCCATGCACCGACGCCCTCATCGCGGCGGGCGTCACCCGCGTCGTCGCTGGGCATCGCGACCCGAACCCGAAGGTCGACGGCGGCGGCCTCGCGGCCCTGCGCGCAGCCGGCATCGCCTGCGAGGCGGGGGTCCTCGCTTCGGCCTGCGCCGAGCTGAACCGCGCCTTCGACCGCTGGATCACCACGGGCCTGCCGTGGGTCGTGCTGAAGCTCGCGATGAGCCTCGACGGCCGCATCGCGCGTCGCCCAGGGCCTGGTCACGCGGTCACCGGTCCCGAGGCCCACGCGGCCGTTCATGCGCTCCGGGCCGCCTCCGATGCGGTCGCGGTGGGCTCCGAGACGGCGCTCGCCGATGATCCGCGCCTCACCGTCCGCGGCGATTTTCCGGGCCACCGCCCGCCGCTGCGCGTCGTCTTCGACAGTCGCCTCAAGGTCTCGCGGAGCGCCCGCCTCTACGCCCCGGATCCCGCGGCAGGGCGGCCTGTGGCCATCTGTGCGCTGCCGCCGGATCACCCCCGCGTGCGCGAGGTCGAGGCCGCTGGCGTCCTTGTCGTGAGCGCGCCCGAGACCGACCCGGGTCGGCCTCCCGAGCCACCTGGCGGGCCGGTCGCGCGCGCCCTTGGCCAGGAGGTCGCGCCAGGGGCCCGGCTCCCGTCGCGCGTCGCCATCCCGGCCGCGCTCCGGCTGCTCGGCGGGCTCGCCGGGGGCCCCGTGACCTCCCTGCTGCTCGAGGGTGGGGGCGGGCTCGCCGCGTCCTTCCTCGCCGCAGACCTCGTCGACGAGATCGTCACGCACGTGGCCCCCGAGGTCTACGGGGCCGAGGGCGTCGCCGCGTGCGCGCCCTTGCCGATGCCAGGTCGCGCCTTCGGAGGCGCTCGCTTCGTCCGCGCGTCCCTCCGCCCCCTCGGCGCCGACCTCGAGATCGTGTACCGGCGCCAGCCCGCCTTTTGAGCGTGCGCGGCCCATGTTCGTTGGAGATGAAAAGATGTTCACGGGGCTCATCGAGGCGATCGGCGCGGTGACATCGGTTCGGGCAGGCAGCGGCGGGCTCGTGCTCGAAATCGACGCCGGCCCCGTCGTCGCGGGCAGCCCGCTCGGCGCGAGCGTCGCGGTCAACGGCGTGTGCCTCACCGTCACCGCCATCAGTGGGCCGCGCCTGTCGTTCGACGTCTCTCCCGAGTCGGTCGCCCGGACGACCTTTGCGGCCGCCCGTCCCGGACTCCGCGTCCACCTCGAGCGCGCGATGCAGCTCGGCGCCCGGCTCGACGGTCACCTCGTGCAGGGGCACGTCGACGGGCTCGCGACGGTGGCTGGCGTTGCGCGCGACGGGTCCGCCTGGCGCTGCAGCTACCGGCTGCCCGCGTCGCTGCTGCCGCAGGTCGTGCTGAAGGGCTCGATCGCGCTCGACGGCGTGTCGCTTACGATCGCGGCGCTCGAGGGAGACGTCGTGACGGTCGCGGTCGTTCCCCACACGGCGGGTCACACGCTGTTGACGCAGGCCTCGCCCGGGGCGCGGGTCCACGTCGAGACGGACATCATCGGCAAGTACGTCGCGCGGCTCCTGGGGCTCGGCGCCGCGCCATCCCGTCCCGAGCCCCACGCAGGCGGTCTCGGCGGGCTCGACGCGGCCTTTCTCGCGGAGCACGGGTTCGCTGGTCGCGGTCGCCGCTGACCGTCGTTGACCTCGCGGGGGCGAGCCCCTATAAGGCCACGGCGCGCCGCGGACCGGTCACCCCGGCCGCTCAGCCACGCCGCACGGAGGCCGCTCATGGTCCGCTCGATCGAAGGGGCGCTCACCGCGCAGGGCATGCGCTTTGCCCTTGTGGTCAGTCGCTTCAACAGCTTCATCACCGAACCGCTCCTTGACGGCGCCATCGACACGATCGTCCGCCACGGCGGCGATCGGAACGATCTCACCGTCATCCGGGTGCCAGGCGCCTGGGAGATCCCGCTCGTCTGTCAGCGCGCAGCCCGCAGCGGCCTCTACGACGGCGTTGTGGCGCTCGGCGCGGTGATCCGCGGGTCGACGCCGCACTTTGACATGGTCGCCTCCGAGGTCTCGAAGGGGGTCGCCTCGGCGAGCCTCGACTCGGGGCTTCCGATCGCCTTCGGTGTCCTGACGACCGACACCATCGAGCAGGCGATCGAGCGCGCTGGGACCAAGGCGGGCAACAAGGGTGCAGAGGCCGCCCTCGCCGCGATCGAGATGGTCAACGTGCTGCGCCAGCTGACGGTCGCGCCATGACGACCGACCGGCAGCACGGAGACGACGGTGGCCGCGGCCTCGATCGCGGTGCCCGGCGACGGGCGCGCGAACTCGCGCTCCAGCTGCTCTTCTCGCTCGACATGAACCCGCCGCAGGGGACGCAGGGGGTCCATGTGGCCCTCCACCGTGGTCGCGACCGGTCCTTGATCGCCGAGGCCGAGCTCGCCTTCGCGGCGGGCGACCTGCCGCGCGCCGAGGCCGCCACCGCAGCCCTGCTGACGCTTGACCCGCGAAGCGCCCGCGGGCGCGAATACCGCGCCGCCCTCGACCGGAAGGGGCCGATGCCGCTTCCCCTCGGCGCCGACGAACGCGACGAGTATCTGGCCTGCGCCGCCACGTCCGACATGCTCGACCTCGCCGACCAGCTCACCCGCGGCGTCATGCTCTCGGTCAGCGAAATCGACGCCCACCTCAGCCAGGCCTCGACCAATTGGCGTGTGCCGCGCATGGCGCTCGTCGACCGCAACATCCTCCGCCTCGCCTGCCACGAGCTGCTCGCGTTGCCCGAGACCCCCGTGAAGGTCATCCTGAACGAGGCCATCGAGATCGCCAAACGCTTCGGCACCTCCGAGTCGCGCGCCTTCATCAACGGGGTCCTCGACAAGCTCGCGGCACGGCTCAGGCCCCAGGACCTCCCCCCCGCCTGACGCAACGAGGACCGCGTGATCGCTCCCCCACGTCGGGCGTCGGGGCCTCCGCCTCGCGCGCAGCTCGACTTCATCCAGCCCGACCTGCGGCACCTCGACGAGCACCCCGCGGACCTCGTGGCCCTCGGGTCGTTCTCGGATGAGCACCCCTTCGAGGGCCTCGCGGGGGTCGTCGACTGGCGGCTCTGCAGCGCGCTGTCGCACTGGCGACGCGGGGGCTTCTCGTCCGGTGCGGCGGGCGAGCGCGTCCTCTACCCCTGCCAGCACCGATTGACGACCCCGCGCCTCATGCTCGTCGGCCTCGGTCCGCGCCCCGTCTTCTCACCCGAGCGCGCGCTCGAAATCGCGCGGGCCACCGCGGCGGCGGCCGTGACCCTTGGGGCCGCCCGCATCATCACGACCCTCTTCGGTCTCGACCACCTCGCGACCCCGCTCGAGCGGACCGCGGCGCCGCTCATCCACGCGCTGCTCGAGACGCAGGGCCTGTCGCGCGTGACGCTCGCCGTCCCGACCCCCATCGAGCATGTGACACGGGAGGCGCTGACCTTCCACGCCCGGTCCCGCGGCTGGTGATGGCGCATCGTCACCCGCGCCTGGGCGGTGGTGCCTTGGTCTGGGGCTGCGTCCGCCCCCAGACCAGTTCGCGGCTCTCCTCGAGCCGCGCGTAGGGCTGCTCCCAAGGCGGCAGCGGCTTCTTCTCCTCCTCCGAGAGATCCACGCCCGCCCGCTTGAAGAAGTAGATCATCCGCGCCCAAGCGGCCTCCGCCCGACGCAGATAGCGCTCGAAGAATTCGTCGATGCGGACATGGTCGATGGCGCCGCGGATGCGCACCGTCTCCATCACCCGCACGATCGCGAGGCGCCCCTCGCGATAGAACTGCGGATCGAAAGGGACCTGTCCACGGAGTTCGAGCTGCAGGTCCTCGACGCGCCGCGCCACGGACAGCCGCTCGTGGGTCGGCCGCGGGCCCGCCGCGACGGCCTCGACGTCGGTCCTGAGCGTCGCCATCCGCGCCCGGATGGCCTCCGGGGCCCGCGCCTCGACCCGCTTGAAGGCTCGCGCGAGCTTGTCCCACGCGACCGCGATGGACTCTGGCGCCACTGGGCTCGGCGCGTCTTCCTCGCCCCCGGGGTGTGTGACCCGCTGCGGGCCGGCCTCGGGGCAGGCGTCGCTCGCCGCGGGTGGACCGAGGATCTCGTCGCGCAGCCGGTCCACGTGGGCGATCCAGTGAAGAGCGACCTCGGGCTGCACCGCGTGGTCCGTGAGCGTCTGCCGCAGCAGCTCGCGCCGCCGGTCGAAGTGACCGCGTCCGATGGGGTGCGGCGCATGGATGGGCCGCAGCGGTCGCCCGGTCCACGCGATCCCCGGGTCGAGGTGGCTCGCGGCGAAGGCGGCCTCCATCGCGGCGAGGCGTTGGAAGTCCACGCTCGCAAAAAGAAACCCGATCATCGGGTCCACTCGCACGCGCCCGACGAAGTCCAGCATGACGGCGTCGAGCACTGCATGACCGCCGAGCCGCGCGAGGCCCGAGTCGGGCGAGGGCGTCGGGCGCGCCTCCCGGTCGAGGCCAGCCCCGGCTCCGAAGGCCACGGTGATCGTCAAGGCGCAAGCCCCCAGGTATCCGCGACCGTGTGGACGTCCTTGTCGCCGCGTCCGGACAGGTTGACGACCATCACCTTGCCGCGGCCGAGGGTCTGCGCCCGCGTCATCGCCGCCGCGACCGCGTGGGCCGACTCGAGCGCCGGGATGATCCCTTCGAGGGACGCGAGCGCCGAGAAGGCCTCGAGGGCCTCCGCGTCAGTCACCGCCGTGTAGCGGACCCGCCCGCTGTCCTTGAGCCACGCGTGCTGCGGGCCGACACCCGGGTAGTCGAGGCCCGCCGAGATGCTGTGTGTCTCGATGACCTGGCCGTCGTCATCCTGCAGGAGATAGCTGCGCGCACCGTGCAGCACGCCGACCGAGCCCGCCGACAACGTCGCCGCATGTCGCCCCGTGGCGAGGCCGTCGCCAGCCGCTTCGACGCCG
>SYAK01000176.1 GCA_005788935.1 Pseudomonadota bacterium | reverse complement strand
TGCTGGCCGCGAGCAGGCAACCGACCGCGAGCAACACGACCGCGGTCCCGCGCAGACGTGGCGACATAGCGCCCTGACGCAGGGCAGGAAGCGGGTCGCATCGACCCGCTGCTTCTGCCGAGGCTCGGCCGCGCGCGACCCATCGCCCATGGCGCTGGCGACGAACACCAGCGCCACGGCGAGGGAGACCCGACCAGGCTTACGCTGGCCAGGACGCCCGCGGCCGGGCTTCATCATGGAGCTTCTCCTGCGGGGGCGGGTGCTGCGGGCGGTCCGGGCGGCGCGGGCGGCGCCTGGCCCTCGAGCGCCTTCTCGGCCTCACTCGCGGTGTAGGAGGTCTGGTTCGTGTCAAAGCTGATCGAGGGCCGCTCTCGCAGGTCCCACGTGAAATCACCGCGCTGGTAGCCGATGGCACGCACCGCGGTGATCTTGCCCTTGGCGGCGAAGAACGTGTAGGAGGCGCGCAGCTTGAACTCGTAATCCTTGAGGTAGGCAAAGAGGCTCGAGTCGCCGCGGTAGACCATCTCGACCGAGAGCACGTGGTTGCCAGGCGCGAGGTTCTGGTTGAAGACCTCGAGCTCGGGGGCGCTCTCGAGAACGCGCGACGAGGCGTCGGCGAACCAGATGCGCTCGCCGTCGAGGTAGTAGATGGCCGAGAGCGGCTTGAAGGCGCTGCCCATGTCGTTCTTGTGGCGCACCACGACGCGCGCCTCGGCGATGACATCGTTCAGCAGCCGCTCCTTCAGGAGCATGAGGCGGGTCTTCGAACGGAAGACCTTCTCCTTCAGGTTGACGACCTTCTCCTCGAGCTCGCGCAGGCGGCTCTCGTAGGCCTCGTCGACGGGCGAACTCTCGATGGCGGACGTGCCTGGCGCGGGTGGGGTCGAGGGTGGCGGCGCGGCGCGCGGGGTGCTGGCCGCGAGCAGGCAACCGACCGCGAGCAACACGACCGCGGTCCCGCGCAGACGTGGCGACATAGCGCCCTGACGCAGGGCAGGAAGCGGGTCGCGAGTGGTTCCTCGACGCAGCATGGAGCTCTCCTCGGGCTGGCCTGGCTGGCCAACCCCTCGGGGCTGGACGTGGTCGGGTGCCAGCCCGTGTCTGATGGTCGACGATGGACGCCGACGCGCGGTGCCATGTTCTACCCCAAGAACCCCGTTCAAGGGAAGCGGTCCGGCCAACCGGATCAGACGGGCGACCAGGCCGGTCGGACCTCACGACCGAGGACGTCGCGGCGAGCTTCTTCGTCGGCCGCCGTGACGAACGGGTAGACCGCGGACATCAGCGCCTGCAGGCCGAGGTGAGCGTGGCCCGAAATGAAGTGGACCTGGGTCACGCCGAGGACCGCAAACTCGGACCGCCACAGCTCGAGCTCGGCGGGATCGTCGAAGGTGTCGATCTTGTTCAGCGCCACGACCTCGGGGAAGGCCGCGAGCGCGGGCGACCATGCGGCGAGCTCGCCACGGACGACGCGCCAGGCCGCGAGGGGGTCGGCCGCGTCGGAGGCGAGGCTCACGAGGTGGATGAGGACGCGCGTGCGCTCGACGTGCTTCAGGAAGCGGTCGCCGAGCCCAGCCCCCTCGTGGGCGCCTTCCACGAGCCCGGGGATGTCCGCGAGGACGATGTCGCGCTCGAAGCCACGGTAGACGCCGAGGTTCGGGACGAGCGTCGTGAAGGGGTAGGCCCCGACGCGGGCCTGGCTCGCCGTGAGCGCGCGGAGCAGCGTGCTCTTGCCCGCGTTCGGCAGCCCGATGACGCCCACGTCGGCCATCAGCTTGAGGTCGAGGCGCAGCGTCCGCTGCTCGCCTGGCTCGCCTGGCTGCGCGTGGCGCGGGGCCTGGCGGGTCGAGGTCGCGAAGTGCTGGTTGCCGAGCCCGCCACGGCCCCCGCGAGCGAGCACGAGGCGCTTGCCTTCGACGTCGAGATCGCCGAGCAGCGCCCCGGTCGCGACGTCGGTGACGAGGGTCCCGACCGGGACCGGAATCACGACGTCGTCGGCGTCAGCGCCAGTACAACGTGACGTGCCGCCGTTTTCCCCCGCCTCCGCGCGGTAGTGGCGCTTGTAGCGGTGATCGAGCAGCGTCGCGACCGACGTCGAGGCCACAGCCACCACGTCGCCGCCGCGCCCCCCGTCGCCACCTGCGGGACCCCCGAACGGGACGTGGGCCTCCTTGCGGAAGGAGACGCGCCCGCGGCCGCCATGGCCCGCGACCACCTCGATGTCGGCTTCGTCGACGAATTGCATGTCAGTCCATGAACTTGAGCATCAGAGCCGCGAACGCCTGACGGCGAACGGACGAATGCCCGGACCTCGACCTCGAGACCCGGGCATCGGCTGCGGCGGAGCTTGCGGTCCCGGGCGAGAGGCCCAGGGCGTCGGCTCAGGCGGCGCTGAGCGGCACGACCGTGGCGCGCTTGCGCGTCTTGCCGTGACGCACGTACTTCACGTGGCCATCGACGAGGGCGTAGAGCGTGAAGTCGCGACCAAGCCCGACGTTCTGGCCGGGATGGATGACGGTTCCGACCTGGCGGACCAGGATGGTGCCGGCGTTGACGAGCTCGCCACCGTAGGCCTTGACGCCGCGGCGCTGTCCGTTCGAGTCGCGGCCGTTGCGCGAACTACCCTGACCTTTTTTGTGAGCCATGACAGGCCTCCTTGCTGGGCCTCGTGCGCGCCTGGCGCCTCGAGGTCGCCGCTGGCGTGAACTCGTGGGTCACGCGCGGCGGGGTTGACGGGATCGGAGAGGAGGTGCGAAAGCCACCTGCGCCCGCGACCAGATCAGGCCGCGATCGCGTCGATGCGCACGCGCGTGAAGTACTGGCGATGGCCCTTCTTGCGCTTGTAGTTCTTGCGGCGACGGAACTTGAAGATCACGACCTTGCGCGCGCGACCCTGCTCGACGATCGTCGCGCTGACGCTCGCGCCGTCCAAGGTCGGGCGGCCGAGGCGGGTCTCGCTCTCGGAGCCGACAAGAAGCACTTCTTCGAACTTGACCGACGCGCCGGGTTCACCGTCAAGGCGCTCGACCGCAAGGGTCGCACCCTGTTCCACCCGGTACTGCTTTCCGCCGGTTTTGATGACTGCATACATCGCAGGTGTCCTCCATCCTGGGGGCGCGGAAGTTAGGGAGCCCGGGCGGGCTTGTCAAGCATGATTTCCTGGGCCCGAGGCCGTGAGGAGGGAAGCCAGTGATAGAGGAGGGAAGCCAGTGATATGGGATACGGGGCGCGCGCGACACCGACCTCGGTGATGATCGCGGCGATGAGCTCGCTAGGCGTCACATCGAAGCTCGGATTGCGGACCGGGACGTCACGTGGCGCGATCGGGTGGCCGAAGGCGGTGCGGACCTCGTCGGCCGGGCGCTCTTCGATCGGGATCGCGGCGCCAGTCGCGAGGCTCGGATCGAGGGTCGAGCGGGGGGCCGCAACGTAGAACGGGATCCCGTGGCGGGCCGCGAGGCAGGCGACGGTGTAGGTGCCGATCTTGTTGGCCGTATCGCCGTTCATCGCGATGCGGTCGGCGCCGA
>SYAK01000175.1 GCA_005788935.1 Pseudomonadota bacterium | reverse complement strand
TGGCGGCGGTCTTCTTGGCGTCAGCCATGGTGTTCGTCTCCTCTCTGGTGATGTTGGAATCTCTCAACGGGTGGGCGACATGTTCTCGCTGTCGACCTGGCATCTCCCGGGCGTCACCAGCCTTGCGGCCAGCCCCCGAGTCGATGTCACATCAGGAGCCGACCGGAGGCAGGGCCTCTGGTCGTGCCCGATGGAGGGGTGGCCCGTGCATCCTCGACCGACCGTCGGACGGATGTCACCCACAGGGAGGCGAGGGCCTCGCTCGGCGACATCATCAGAGTTCTGGTCGGTGAGACAGGCATGAGGGACCTGCGGCAGGACCTTGGTTGAGGCGGACGCCCGGGGCTTGGATGGGAGTCCTCTCAACCCGTTGAGGGTCGAATATCATCAAGGATCGAGACCCTCAACGTCTCATGCACGCTTTCGGGGATTTTTTTCATCATGAACGGTCTCGCCTCGGGCGGGTCGGGTCCGAATATGTTCCGAGGAGCTTCGCACGCACTCCCACGTCAGGGCTCTGTGCTGAGAAACGCGGTATGCCAGAGCCTGTTTGTTTCTCTTGCATCCAGTCCGAATTCATTGGTGTTCAAAATATTTGAACTGCAAAGACATGCTTTGTCTTGCAAGTCTATTTTCCGGTCTCGGGCGGGCGACCGTGACCTGGCACGCGCAGGCGTTCGCGGAACGTGGCGAAGGCGAAGGAGGGGGAGTGGTGGGTGTTGTGGCAGGCCGTGCAGGTCGTCTCGATCGGTGCTCGGAGGATGGTCGCGACGTCGCCGTCGGCTGCGTGCAGAGACCCCGGGCCATGGCAGGCCTCGCACTGGACATCCTCGCGTCCGGCCACCTGGCCGATGAGTGAACCACCGGGCTTGCCGTAGCCCGTGACGTGACAGCTCACGCACTCCGTGTCGAAGGTCTTGTCGAGCTTCTCGAGCGTCTCCCATGCGAGCGCGTGTCGGGTTGTCTGCCAGAACGGCCTGGTCTCGGCGTGGCAGTCGAAGCACGCCTCGACACCGACGTAGGTCGCCTCGCCCGGGGCTGGCGTCGGGACCTTCCCGGCCGCCGCCACGTTGATTCTGGCGAGCTCCTTGTCGAAGGCCGCCATGCGCGCAGCGATCTCGGGCTGCTGCGGCAGCGTCCACGGGAGGCGCACGAGCTCGAAGTCGAAGGTCAGCGCGTCGGGTCGTGAGGGCCCCTCGGCGATGGTCCCGGGGCGCCTCCAACCGGCCGGGCGCCGAAGCACGAGGCGCCCGAGGTTCCGACCCTCGCGGTGGAGCTGGATGAGTCGCGTCTGTCCCTCGAGCTCGAGCTCGGCCATGACGGTTGGGTGTTCGCCCATGCCGCCCACGACCACGACGTCGAGGCCGGGAACCTTGCGGACAATGCGCCGCGTCTCACGGAGACCGAGCCCGGAGAGTCCGACTACGACGTCGACCTCGGTCCCGAGCTCGGCGAGTGTCCGAGCGAGTCGCGCGAGCGCCGACGGGTCAGCGGCCGAGAGCGGGGGCGAGAGTGGGAGGACTCCGACCGCGATCCCGCCGATGTCCCGCCGCTCCCACGGCAGGGAGCTGTCCGTGCCCCCGGTCACCTTGTGAATGGCGTGAGCCCCGGAGGTCTTGATGAGGCTCGCGTAACGCTCTGGGGAGCGAGCCTCGTCGAGCGGGTGCGGTGCCACGAGGTCGATGCCGACCTTGTGGGCGAGCTCGGCCACGACCTCGGCCTGACGTTCGCGCTGGGGCCGCTTGAGCCCCTCTTCCTCCGGGCTCGCCTCATGGAAGAGCGGCCCGGCATGAAGCGTCAGCGTCGGTCCGCGGGCCCGGGACTCCGCCACGACAGGGGCGAGGCGATCGAAGCCGCCGAGTTGAAGCTCCTTCGTGCAGCCGCATGGCCGCAGCACACCCCGGATGTCCGCGAGGAGCAGCAGGGTCGCTTCGCCAGCCTCTGCCCGGGTGGGTTGGGCCACCGTCTGGGCAGAGGACTCGGAGAGCCGCGGGCCGGCGGGGGTGCATGCTCCGAGCATCCACACCGGGACGACGGCGAGGAGTCGAAGCGCGAGCGCCGAGACGGTCGGCGTAGGGGCGCCAGAGGCGCGCGGCTGGTCATGAGGTGGGGTCGGTGTGCGCGGCTCGGGCCTTTCCATGAGACACTCCGGGTGCTTGCCTCGATGGGCCTTCGGGGCGTTCACGCGCAGTGTCGGGTCAGTGACCCCGAAGGCCGACGGGTCGTGCGTCAGGGCGCCTCGGTGGGCTGCCTGGCTCCGAGCTGGCCCGAGAACCACCCGCCGGTCAGCGCGTCGAGGTCCGCAGTGAGCCCCTCGATGCGCAGCTGCATCTGGATTCCCTTCTGGACCGAGGCGGGGTCCTCGAGCGCGAGCTCCGCCTGCAACTGGCGGCGCGCGAAGTAGAGCTTGTTGACGGTCGTCAGGATGTCCTCGCGCTGATTG
Source organism: Pseudomonadota bacterium (assembly GCA_005788935.1). The sequence goes on along the minus strand of SYAK01000175.1, from coordinate 5,241 downwards.
ACCATACGCTCGATCTGGCGGGCCGCGAGGATGCCGTCCCGGTTGAAGACGAGGCGGGAGAGATCCCACTCGGCGAGCACCTCGAGCTGCAGCTGGTCTCGCGCCGAGACCGTGTCGGACAGCGAGCCGGTGGTCGAGTTGGTCGTGCGCGCGCTGCGGTCGTCGTTGCGGCTCGAGCGGACCCGCCCAAGCAGTCGGCGGGGCAGGGTATGGGCGGCCCGGCTCTCGGTGAGCCAGCTCTCGTAGGCCCCCGGGTTGACGCGGGCAAAGCGCGCGGCCGCGTGTTGTGTCTCGAGGACCGTCGGCTCGTGCTTGAAGCCCTCGAGCACGCGGATGGCCTCGGCGCGGGTGCCGTCGGGTTCGGCGCGGACGTCACCGGAGAGGGTCACGGCGATGAGCAGCGCCGTCATGGGCAGGGCTTGGCCGAGCAGGGTCATCGTCTTCATGGGGTCGGTTCCTCGTCGGGGTGGAGGTAGGCGCGGAGGTTGTCCTTCATCGGGAAGCGACCCTGCGAGACGGCATGCAGCTGCGCCTCGAGCTGGGCGACCGCGAGGATGGCGCGGACGGCTTCGCGGGTGGTGGCGGGCTCGCCCTGCCAGAGGGCGCGCTGCCGGGCGGCCCAGTCGCGCCAGAGCGGCGGAATGGTCTCGCGGACACGACGCTGGTTCCTGCGAGCGATGATGCGCGCATTCTCGTACGTGCGGGCGCGCGAGGCATTGAGCGAGCTCAGCACGGCGGGCATGAGATCCCACCACGCCATCACCTGGAAGAAGTCGCCCTGCGGGACGACCTCGACCATGTCGAGGAGGCGCTGTCCGACGGCTGGGAAGAGGGTCCGTCGCTCGTCCCGCTGCAGGGTCGACATGAGTCGGACCTCGACGAGCGGCAGCAGCCAGGCGAGGCGCTCGCGGACCGTGAAGGCGTCGATGGCCTCGAGCGTCAGTGTCCGCCCCGCGTCGGCCTTCGCGAGCAGCGTCATCACGTCCGGGCTGCGCGCGATGGCGCGGTCGATCGTCCGCTCGAGCCGCTGGGCCGGCGTCAGCACCTCACGCCCGGTGATGAGGCGCCAGGCACCCACGACGCCGACGACGCGCACCGTGGCGACAGCGGGGGAGGCGTCCGTCGCGGAGGTCGCCGGGCCGGGTCCGACCGCGAGGTCGCGCAGACGCCGGTCCGAGAGGGTCTCGTCGAAACGCTCCCAGCCAGCCTCTCCGTCCCAACGCCACGGCCCCCGCGGTCCGACGGTCCAGACAGCCCCGTCGGGGGCCACGGCGAGACGGGAGGCGCCCGGAACCGGCCACACGGCCCCGGTGGCCTGCCCGCTCAGGTCCCACTCGATGACGCGGTTGCCATCCGCTGTGAAGACCTGAGCGCCGTCGTCTGTGCCAGTCCGGACGACGACGTCGAGCAGTCCATCGCCACCGCGGCCGCCCGCACTCAACCGGGTGAAGAGTTCGCTCTCGGCGTCGCCTCCGTAGAGGCCAAGGGACGATGCGGCGAAGACCCGGCCGCCCGCCTGCGCGAGTCCGGTCACGACCGCGTCGTACTCGAGGCCGCGGACACGCCGGCCGAGCCCGCGCTCGTGGAGCCACAGGCCGGCGTCCGAAGCGATAAGCAGCCGGTCGTCGGCGAGCGCGAGGACGTCGTTGACCCCGAAGCGCCGGCCGAGGCGCAGCTCGGTCGCCTCGCCGAGCGTCCGGGCGCCGCGGGGAAGGCGCCACAGGCCTCGGCTCGTGCAGACCCAGACGTGGTCGCCAGCGACCCGGAGGCGGCTGACGCCGAAGCTCGCGCGCGCGAAGGCGGCCTGGCGGTCTTCGCTCAGGTCCTCTGGCGATTCGTCGGAGTTGACCGTGTCGAGGTCGCCTTCGGTGTCCTCGGGCTCCCTCGCGAGGCCTTCCTCGTCGACGCTCTCGCCCTCGGTCATGCCCTCGTCGGGGTCGAAGTCATCGACCGCTCCGTACTCGCTCTCGCCGCTCTCGGCGTCGTAGTCGCCCGGCTCGAGCCCGTCGAAGTCCCGGTTGACGTCCTCGTCGTCCTCGAGCGGGTTGCTCGCGCGTCCGCTGCCCGCGGACCGCGACATGTGGAGGACGACGGTGAAGGTGTCGCCTGCGTCGTCTGTCACCCACACCGAGCTCGAACCGGCGATCCAGAAGACGCGCGGGTCCGTCGGGTCGAGCGCGATGGCCGTGAAGCCGTCGGTGTTGCCGACTGGGCCCAAGGGGTCCCAGCTCCAGTCATCTTCGGATGCGGCGGCGGGTGCGGCGGCGGCCGCGGGTATCGGCCGGCTGGCGGCGCCGCGCCTCTCTCCGTGTCGGCCCCCTCGCCGGTCGGCGGGCGAGGACGGGGGCCCTCGGGGCGGGTCCTCCGTTTTGGCGACGGAGCCCGTGTCTGCTCCGGGGCGAGCCCCGAGGTCGGGCCATGCCCGGGTGTCGCCCGCTGCGAGACCGAGAGCAAGACCGAGGGTGAGGGCGAGGACGGAGCGCACGACGCGACTGTAGAGGGGGAGGTCGTCGGTGGTCAACGCGTGCGCGCACGCGCCGAGCGCTTTTGCACCCACAGCCCTGTCACCAATCGACGGGCGCAAACTCCACGGTCCACGGCACCCAGACCTCGACAGGCGTTCCGTCTTCGGTGGCGGGCGAGAAGCGCACCTTGAGGCCGATGGTCCTGGCGGCCCGATCGAAGGCCTCCCCAGCCGCCTTGATGACACGCACCTCGCGGACGCCGCCGTCGATGCCGACCCGCAGCGAGAGCCGCACGCGGACCGGACCCGAGCGCGGCGGCGCGTCCTCGGGCCACCCCGTGCCGTCCGTCGGTGCCGACAGGACGCGGGCCTCACGCCGCACCACCTGACGCGGAGCCGGGTCGCCGCCGTCGGGGACGCCTTCACGCGGCGGCGCGGCTGGGCGGGTATTGTCTGCGGTCGGTGCCACGTCCGACGCCCCGAACGAGTCCGTCTCGCCCCCGTTGATGGCGATGCCGGCGTTGCCGAGGTTCGTCAGTCCGCTCAGCTGCAGCGCGATGGGTTCGGCAGGCTTGGCGGTTTCAGCGGGTCTGGCTGCGTCCTGCTTCGGCCGCGGGCGCTGCGGGACCTCCTTCGGCGGCGTTGGCGTCTCTGGTGGCGGCGTCTCTTGGGGCGGTTCGGGCGGTGGTTCGGGCGGTGGCTCAGGTGGGGGCGGTGGCTTTTGCGGCAGCACCATCGCGAGATCGGGCGGTGGGGGCGGCAGGTTGACGACCGGGCAACGGGGGGCCACCTCGACGTCGGCCTCCGCCTCGCGCGGTCCGAGCCGCCACGTGACGGACGTTCCGGCAAAGACGGCGGTGAAGGCGGGCGCTTCGGCGGTCCCGGACTGACCGGGCTCGAAGCGCGTCGGTGGCCCCTCACCGCGTGCACCGTCCGACAGCCTGTTGGCGCGACCGAGCTCGACCGTGACCGGCTCGAGGGCCTCGCTCACGTAGCCAAAGTGCGCGAGGTGGTCACCCGTCCCGAGCGGCATGACGCAGAGGACGCGTGGGCGCACCGGAAACCAGGCGTGGTCCACCGCGACTGCGAGCGCGCCGCCTGTCAACAGCGTCGCGATGAGCGCGACTCCGAAGCGGGAGGAGGGCCTCACGTCAGTCGATCTCCATCGGCTTGGTGTTGAGCGCCACGTCCGCGACCCCAAGCAGTCGAAGCGCGTCGATGACCGCCACGACCTGCCCGTGGGCGAGGCGCTTGTCGGCCGCGACGAAGGCCTCTGTCTTGTCGCCGCGCGTCTTCAACTCCGTGACGCGGGCCTTGATGCCATCGAGGCTCGACTTTTCGCCGTTCAGGAACACGTCACCCGTTTCGTTCAAGGCAATCGAGAGAAGTGTCGTGCTCTGTGTCCGGTCGGCCGAGGCCGCGGACGGGAGCTCGATGGGCACCGTCGGCAGCGCATCGGGGATCTCGGGGCGCTTGTCGACGAACTCGGTCGTCACCATGAAGATGATGAGCAGGACGAGCATGATGTCGACGAGGGGCACGATGTTGATGTCGTTGAAGCCCTCGTCGTCATCGCCCCCCATGCGGGCGCCGCCAGCCATCAGCGCCGCTCCTTGCCAGCGACCGTCTTGAGGTGCGCGAGGATGAGGCGGCTCGTGGACTCGGCCTCTGTCGCCAGGCCCTTGAGGCGTGCCTTGAAGGCGTTGAAGGCGATGACGCACGGGATGGCGACGCCGAGGCCGACAGCGGTCGCGACGAGGGCCTCGCCGATGGCCCCCATGACCTGCGTCTTCAACTCGGATCCCTCGAGGCCGGTCCCGAGTGCTGCGAAGGCGCTCAGGATGCCGATGACGGTGCCGAAGAGTCCGATGAAGGGCGCCGAGTTGCCGAGCGTCCCGAGCACGGGCAGGAGACGTTCGTAGCGGGTCCGCTCGCGCGCGATGGCCGCGGCGATGACCTCCTCGAGGGCATCGACCCCGCCGTCCCAGGCATCGAGCGTCGCGCGGAGGACGCTCGGCACCATCGTCGCGTCGTCCTTCACCGCGGCGCGGGCCTGCGCGAGGTCTCCCGCGCGGATGGCGCCGATGACACGCTCGGAGAGCGCCTTCGGGTCGAGCCGCGTGCGGAAGAAGAGCGCGCGCTCGACCGTGACGAAGACGGCGAGCGCGAGGAGTCCGAGGAGCAGCCACAGCACCCACTCGGCGCCGATGGATTCGAAGAAATGCGACAGGCGGTCGGTCAGCACGCGGAACTCCGGACGTTTCGAAGTTGGGAAGGCAACGGGTGCGCGGGACTATACGCGCGGGCGAGGCGCAGACCAGCGGCAAATCGCCCCGCTCTCCTCTACGCCAGCAGCCGTGTACGGTTACGACGCCTGAACGATTTGCCGGTCTCGGTTCCGGGCGCGCGGGCGAATCGGCCCGCGCCGGCCTCGGTCAGAGCAGCAGTCCGGGTCCGCCGCGCCCGGCAGGTAGCGCGCGCCCGAGGTGCTGGTAGGCTTTCGGCGTGGCCATGCGTCCGCGCGGCGTGCGCTGGAGGAAGCCCTCCTGGATGAGGTAGGGCTCGTAGACGTCCTCGAGCGTCCCCTTGTCCTCCGACACCGCGACGGCCATCGTCTCAAGGCCCGCAGGTCCGCCGCCGTAGTGGTCGATGAGCGTCTCGAGGTAGCGGCGGTCCATCGTGTCGAGGCCAAGCGCGTCGACGAGCAGCCGCCCGAGGGCGTAGGCTGCGATCTCCCCGTCGATGGTCTGCTGTCCGCCGACCTCTGCGAAGTCCCG
>SYAK01000174.1 GCA_005788935.1 Pseudomonadota bacterium | reverse complement strand
GGGGCAGGAGCAGCTCGACGCGGCCGTCGTCGCGTGGGGGCAAGGCCACGGGCTCGCGCTCGCCCCGCTCGGCGCGGGTGGCGGTGGCGGCGGTGGCGTCGTCGACTCGGCCGCCCTCAACGAGCTGCGAGACCGCCTCGTCGGCCCCACCGGTGCACTCACCGTGGCGGCGAAGACCCTGCTCGGCGAGATCGGCCAGCTGCCCGAGGCCGCCAGCCCGGCGCCAGCTGCCTCCCCCGTCGACCTCACCGCCGAGCTCGGGGCGGCCTTCGCCGGCCTCGTCCAGCCCGCCTTCGACCCGAAGAAGGCGGTCACCTTCGCGAGCACCTGGGCCGTCGCCCAGCGCCGCCTCGCGCGTCTGTGGTTCGACGCCGCCAACGGCCGCATCGACCTGACGAAGCTGACGGCCGAGTGCCGCCGCCTCGGCCGCCACGCCGCTGAGGCCCGGGTCGCCGACACGGCCCGCTGGTGCGCGACCCAGGCGAAGAACGCTGGTCTCGAGACGGTCGCCGAGGCCTTCACGCTCGCGACCACCCCACAGCCGCTCTCCGCGATGCCGTGGCGCATCACCCGGCCCACGACGGAAATCGACCGTGACGGCCGCATCCTCGCCCGCGAGGTCCCGACAGGCGCCGACGGCACCCCCCTCGTCGACCCCGACTTCGGCGGCCTGACAGCGCTCGTCACGGGTGCCAGCCCCGGCTCCATCGCGCTCGAGGTGGTCCGCCACCTGCTGCACGGTGGCGCCCGCGTCGTCGTGACGACGAGCACCTACGACGCGAAGCGCGTGCGCTTCTACCAGCGCCTCTGGCAAGACAACGCGGGCCCGGGCGCCACGCTGACGGTCGTCCCGTTCAACCAGGCCTCGGCCCAGGACACGTTGGCGCTCGTAAACTGGCTGCGCGGCGACGCGGGGCTGCTGCCCGACCTCATGCTGCCGTTCGCGGCGATGAAGGATCTCGGGTCGCTCGCCGACCTCAGTGACCGGGCCGAGGTCGCGCTGCGGGCCGCGCTCGTCAACGTCGAGCAGCTCATCGCCGGCATCGGTCGCGCCTGGATGCAGCAGGTCGAGCTCGGGCGCCGCTGCCACGTCGTCCTGCCGCTGTCGCCGAACCACGGCGTCTTCGGCGGCGACGGGCTCTACGCGGAGGCCAAGATCGGCCTCGAGACGCTGCTGAACCGCTGGAAGAGCGAGCAGGCCAAGTGGGGCGGCGGGACGACACTCGTCGGCGCGCGCATCGGCTGGGTCCGCGGCACCGGCCTCATGGACGCCCACGACGCCGTCGCCGAGGGCCTCGAGTCCGAGACCGGCGTCAAGACCTTCAGCACGAGCGAGATGGCCGCCCTCCTCGTCGGCCTCTGCGCCGCCTCGGAGCGGGTCGTCAAGACCCCATGGGTCGCGGATCTCACCGGCGGCTTCGCGACCATCCCGGACGTCGGGGGTGCTGTCGCCAAGGTGCGCGGGACACTCGAGGTCCGCGCCGCGAACGCCAAGGCCACCGCCCGCCTGCGCGACGCGCTCGCCGAGCGGAGCGCCGCTCCGAAGGCCTCGCCCGCGAAGGTCCGGCCAGTCGCGACCTTCCCGGTACCCGTCGCGGTGCGCAAGCCCGTCGCGATGCCGACGCCGCGCATCCCGCTCGATCGCATGGTCGTCCTCGTGGGCTTCGGCGAAATCAACCCGTGCGGCACGTCCCGCACGCGCGCTGCGGTCGAATACGACGACGCGTTGACGCCGGGGGCTGTCGCCGAGCTCGCGTGGCTCTGCGGCCTCCTCCGCTGGGAAAGCGGGCGCTGGGTCGACATCGCCTCCGAAGAGTCCGTGCCCGACGCAGAGCTCGTCGCGCGCTACGAGGGCGAGCTGCGCAAGCGCGTCGGCATCCGCCGCGTCAACCCCGCGAGCGTCGGCTTCGACCCCGCGAGCCTCGACAGCCACACCGTCGCGTTCCTCGACAAGGACCTCAGCTTCGAGGTCCCGACCGAGGACGACGCGCGCCTCATCCTCGCCGCCGACCCGCAGTCGACCCGCATCGCGCCGACCGAGTCGGGCACCTGGCAGGTCACCCGCAAGAAGGGCGCCGAGGTCCGCGTCAGCAAGAAGATGCGCCTGACCCGCACGACAGCGGGCACGCTGCCAGACGGCTTCGATTACGCGCGTCTCGGACTTCCGCGGGACCTCATCGGCAGCACCGACCCGGTCGCGCTGATGAACCTCGCGGCGACCGCAGACGCCTTCGCCTCGGCTGGCCTCGAGCCCGAGGAGCTGCTCCGTGAGGTCCACCCCGCCCGCGTCGCCAACACGCAGGGCAGCGGCATCGGCGGCATGAAGAGCATGAACCGGCTCTACCTCGACATGGCCCTCGGGCGCGAGCGGCAGAACGACGTCTTGCAGGAGACGCTCATCAACGTGATGGGCGCCTACGCCGTCCAGAGCTACGTCGGCAGCTATGGTGCGATGTCACACCCCGTCGCGGCCTGCGCCACGGCGGCCTCCTCGGTCGAGACGGCGGTCGACAAGATCCTGCTCGGGCGCGCGGACTTCGTCGTGGCCGGCGGCTTCGACGACTACGGGCCCGAAGGCGCGGTCGGCTTCAGCGACATGGGCGCCACGGCGTCGGCCGAGGAGATGGTCGCGATGGGCCTCGAGCCGCATCAGATGAGCCGCCCGAACGACACCCGTCGCAAGGGCTTCGTCGAGGCGCAGGGCGGCGGCACCTTCCTGCTGACGCGCGGCGACATCGCGCTGCGCATGGGGCTGCCGGTCTACGGGGTCATCGCGTGCGCCGCGTCGCACTCGGACGGCATCCACCGGTCGATCCCGGCGCCAGGACAAGGCGTGCTCGCGGTGGCGCTCGGCGGGGGCGACTCGCCGCTTGGCCGCGCGCTGTCCGACCACGGGCTGACGACCGACGACATCGCGGTGGTGTCCAAGCACGACACGTCGACGGGCGCCAACGACCCGAACGAGTCGCGCCTGCATGACCGCATCCAGACAGCCCTTGGCCGCACGCCGGGCAACCCGCTCTTCGTCGTGTCGCAGAAGTCCCTGACCGGACACGCGAAGGGTGGCGCCGCCGCGTGGCAGCTCGCGGGGCTCTGCCAGATGCTGGCGTCTGGGAAGGTGTCGGGCAACCGCAACCTCGAGAACGTCGACCCGGGCATGCGTCCGCACCGCCACCTGTGCTGGGGTGAGGACGTCCTCGACGCCGGCCGCGTGCCGCTGCGGGCGGGGCTGCTCACGTCGCTCGGCTTCGGCCACGTCGGGGCGCTCATCCTCGCGGTCCACCCCGACAGCTTCCGCGCAGCACTCTCGCCCGAGCAGCTCGCCGCGTGGGAGGCCGCCTCGGCCGAGCGTCTCGCGCGCGGCCAGCGGAAGGTCGCCCGCGCCATGATGGGCCTCGAGCCCCTGTTCGAGCGCCGCACGAACCGCCGCTTCGACCACGCGGACGGGACCGAGGCGCAGCTCGACGAGGAGGCGCGGCTCCTGACCGACCCGGACGCACGCCTCGGCGCCGACGGCCGCTACGGAGCCGCCTGACATGATCCGCGGGGTCGGACTCGACGTCGTCGACGTGACCGCCTTCACCGAACAGGTGCAGGACGGCGCGTCGTCCTTCGTCGAGGCGACCTTCACGCGGCAGGAGCGGGTCGACTGCGACGCGAGCCGCGATCGCATCCGCTCGCTCGCCGCGCGCTGGGCGGCCAAGGAGGCCTTCCTGAAGGCCTGGTCGAGCAGCCGTCGCGGCATGGATCCCGCACAAGACACGCCGCGGTGGCAGGAGATCGAGGTTGCCCTTGACCCCTGGCACCGCCCCACCCTCATCCTGCACGGTGAGACCGCCCGCCTCGCCGCGCGCCCCCGCTGCCACCTGTCGATCAGCCATGACGGCGGGGTCGCCGCCGCCGTCGTCATTCTCGAGGAGTCCCCATGACTGTCAAGACCTTCCAGAATATTGCCATTCTGAACCGTGGTGAGGCCGCGACCCGCTTCCAGCGCGGTCTCCGGGACTACAACCTCGAGCGCGGGACCGCGATGCAGGCGACGGTCTTCTACACCGACCCCGACGCAGGTGCGCCCTTCGTGCAGCGCGCGACCCACGCCGTGGCGCTCGGTGCAGCGCTTCAGGCGGGGCCAGACGGGCGACTTCGGTCCGCCTACCTCGACGCCGAGCGCATCGTCGGCCTGCTCGTCCAGCACGGCTGCGACGCGGTGTGGCCTGGCTGGGGATTTCTCAGCGAAGACGCGGCCTTCGTGTCGATGCTCGAGGCGGCTGGCGTGACCTTCATCGGGCCGCCGTCGACCGCGATGAACGCGCTCGGCGACAAGGCGGCGGCCAAGTCCCTCGCGATTCAGGCCGGCG
>SYAK01000173.1 GCA_005788935.1 Pseudomonadota bacterium | reverse complement strand
GACGCTGCGCAACGTGGCGCTGACGCCGCCCTACTTCCACGACGGCTATGCCGAGACCCTCGAGCGCGCGGTCGAGCTGATGGCCCACCACCAGCTCGGTCGGACCCTGACGCCCGATGAGACCAAGAAGATCGTGGCCTTCCTGAAGGCGCTCGACGGCGAGAACCTCGCGGCCCTCGTCGCAGCCTCCCCGAAGCCGCCCGTGGCCGCGGCCGCCGTCGCGCCCGCCGAGGGCGAGGGTGCGCCCGCTGACGGGGCTGCCCCCGCCGAGCAGCCCGCTGGGACGACCCCCTGAGGTCTGAGACGGCTGTCTTGACCATCCCCGACGCCCGCGCGGTCTCAGGCCTCGCGGGCGTCGCTGACTTCGCGGTCTCGGACCCCGACGAAGCGGTCGCCCACGATGTGGCCCGCGCACGGGTCGGCGAAGTGGGTCCCGATCAGCAGCCCCCGTGAGGCCCGGAGCTCGGCGAGCAGGGCCTCGCGAGTGGCCTGCGCGGCCGCGCGGTCGCTGTCGGCGGGGGAGGTCCAGTCGGGGCGGGTGACCTGGCAGGGGTGGTGCAGCGCGTCGCCCGTGATCATGGCCTGCTCGCCGCCAGACGCGATGGCGATGACCGCGTGGCCAGGCGTATGGCCTGGGGCTGCGACGAGGGTCACGTCGGGGGTCAGCGCGTGCGGGAGGTCGACGCGGTCGACGAGGCCGGCCTCGGCAAGCGGCGTCAGCGAGTCGGCGAAGACGTAGCCATGGCTCGGGCGGGCGGCCCAGTGGTCCCACTCGCGCCTTGAGACGAGGTAGCGGGCGCGCGGGAAGGTCGGTACCCAGCGCGCGCCGTCCCAGCGGGTGTTCCAGCCCACGTGGTCGAAATGCAGGTGGGTGCAGACGACGACGTCGATGGCCTCGGGTGACAGCCCCAGCGTCGCGAGACGGTCGAGGAACGGCGTCTGCAGGCGGTCGAAGGCGGGGTTCTTGCGGGGCTTGTCGTTGCCGAGGCAGGTGTCGACGAGGATGACGCGCCCCGCCGAGCGGACGACGAGCGCCTGCGTGACGAAGCGCAGGTCGCCCTCGGGCGTCGCCCAGGACGGAGCGAGCCACGGCATGGCCAGGACGGCCTCGCGCGTGGCGTCTGGCAGGACGTGGGCCCGCAGAAAGTCGGGCGAGAAGGCGGCGGACGACTCGAGGACCGCGGTCACCGAGACGTCCCCGACCCGGAGGACCGTCACTGCGGGGGCTCGAGGCACGCCGTCGCGCCGCGCGCGCAGACGTCGGGTTGGGCCGCGAGCCACGCCTCGACCGATTCGAAGAGGCCGCCTGGCAGCTCGTAGAGCTCGGTGCAGGACGCGACGTCGGACGCGAAGGTGATCCAGCCGTAGCGCTGCATCGTCTCGCAGTCCGCCCGGCAGTAGACGGCCGAGACCGACATCGACTGGTTCAAGACGCAATCCGTTGCGCAGTTCTCGCCAGCCAGCGCCGCGGCCCGCGTCGGGTAGTCGACGCCGTCGAGCCGCACAAAGGTCGGGCAGTCGGCGCCACCGTCGGGGTAGCTGAAGTCCGAGCCGAGGATCCATCGCCCGTCGCAGCGCGCCGCAAAGCGCGTCATGTCCATCGCCTCGCCGCAGCTCGCTGGGACGGCGTCGCCCGCGGGCTGCGCGTCATCATTGTCGGACGTATCGTCAGGTCCTGACGCGTCGTCATGCGCTGAAGCATCGTCAGCTCCGCCCCCCAAGGAGGCGTCACCATGGCCTGAGGCTTCGTCAGCAGATGATGCGGCGTCCTCGGGCGACTCGGGGGCTGGCGCCGCGCTGTCCCCGCAGGCCGCGAGGGCGAGCGAGACCACCGCACCGACTGTCGAGGAGGCCATGCACGACCAGGTGAAACGCACGTCGTTGCTCCGATGCCGCGTGGCGGTGCTCATCTTCAGTGCGCGCCCTTCTTGGGCCGCAGGGTCCCCGTCCCGGCGAGGTGCTGGTTCCACGTCGCGGGCGCAAAGCCGTTGTCGACCTGGTCCATCGTGATGCAGTCGGGCACGGGGCAGACGATCTGGCACAGGTTGCAGCCGACGCACTCGCTCTCGTCCACGACGGGCACGTGGCCGGTCGACGTCGGCACGAAGGCCTTCGCCCGCTCGCTGCCCGCGGGGTGAATGCACTGGTGCGCGCCGTCGTGGCAGGCCACCACACACAGATTGCAGCCAATGCATTTCGCGGGGTTGATGCGCGCCACGATCTCGTAGTTCATGTCGAGATCGCCCCACTCCGAATAGGCGGGCACCGCGCGCCCGATGAGGTCGTCGAGGCGGGCGAAGCCCTTGTCGCGCATGTACTGTGTCAGCCCCTCGATCATGTCCTCGACGATGCGGTAGCCGCGCAGCATGACCTCGGTGCAGACCTGGACCGACGACGCGCCAAGCGCGAGGAACTCGGCCGCGTCGCGCCAGTTCGTGATGCCGCCAATGCCGGAGATCGGCAATCCGAAGCCGGGCTCGCGGGCGAGCGCGGCCGTCATGTGGAGCGCGATGGGTTTCACCGCCGCGCCGCAATAGCCGCCGTTGCTCGAGAGATCGCCGACCCGCGGCTCGGGGACGAGGCGGTCGAGGTCGAGGCCGATGATGCTCTTGATGGTGTTGATGAGTGACACGCCATGCGCCCCGCCGCGCTTCGCCGCGAGGCCGTGCGGGACGATGTTGCCGACGTTCGGCGTCAGCTTCACGAGCACCGGGATGGTCGCGTACTTCATGACCCAGCTCGTGATGCGCTCGTTCGCCTTCGGCTCCTGACCGACCGCCGAGCCCATGCCGCGCTCGCACATGCCGTGGGGGCAGCCGAAGTTGAGCTCGAGCCCGTCAGCACCCGCGTCGGTGGCGCGCGCGATGATGTCGCGCCACTCGTCCTCGGTCTCGACCATCAGCGAGGCGATGATCGCGTGCTTCGGATACTGCTTCTTGACGTCGTAGATTTCCTGAAAGTTCACCTCGAGCGGGCGGTCCGTGATGAGCTCGATGTTGTTGAAGCCGATGGCGCGGTTGCCGTGATAGCCGTGGGCGGCGAAGCGGCTCGAGACGTTCTGGATGGGTTGGCCGAGCGTCTTCCAGACCGCCCCCCCCCAGCCCGCGTCAAAGGCCCGCTTGATCTGGTCGCCCGAGTTGGCGGGCGGGGCCGAGGCGAGCCAGAAGGGGTTCGGCGAGCGGATGCCCGCGCAGTTGGTGCTGAGATCCGGGGTCATGCCGTGGCTCCTGCGGGGGTCGAGAGGAAGCGGTCGATGGCGACCGCGGCGTCGCGCGCTTCGGCGACCGCGTTGACGACCTCGGTGCCGCCCGAGATGAGGTCACCACCCGCGTACCAGCCCGGGCGGCCTGTCGCCCCGTCAGGACCGACCACGAGGCGCCCCTTCTCGAAGCGAAGCCCATCGAGGTGTGACAACGCGTCGACGAGCTTTGACTGGCCGATGGCGACGAGGATGAGATCGGCGGGAATATCGTGCTCGCTACCCGCAATCGGCTTCCGGTTATCGTCGAGCGAGATGACGCGGAGGCCCGCGAGGCGCCCGTCGGCTCCTGCCACGCAGGCCACAGGTTGCGACCGCCAGCGCGCGGTGGCGCCCTCGACGCGGGCGGCCTCCCACTCGTGGGCGTAGCCGCTCATGACGCTCTCGGTGCCGCGGTAGACCATCGTCACCTCGGGGATGCCGAGGCCGAGCAGCTCGCGGACCGCGTCGAGCGCCGTGTTGCCGCCGCCGACGACGAGCGCGCGCCTGACACCGCCCAGATTGGCGGGCTGCAGCTTCATCTGCTCGATGAAGTCGACGGCGCCGACGACGCCTGGCAGGTCCTCGTGCGGCACGCCGAGGCGGTTGTCGGGCCCGAGCCCCATGCCGAGGAAGACCGCGTCATGGCGCGCCTCGAGGTCGCTGAACGTCACGTCACGGCCGATCTCGACGCCCGTCCGGATGGTGACCCCGCCGATGCCGAGCACCCACTCGACCTCCTCGAGCGCGCGGTCGGCCTTCATCTTGTAGGGCGCGACGCCCGTCGTGTTGAGGCCGCCGATGACGTCCCGCTTCTCGTAGATCGTCACGGCGTGGCCAAAGCGGCGCAGGCGGTGGGCGCAGGCGAGCGAGGCGGGGCCAGCTCCGACGAGCGCCACGGACTTGCCGCTGTCGGGTCCGGCCTCGTAGAAGCGGCGGCCTGTCGCGAAGGCGCGGTCGGTCGCGTAGCGCTGCAGCTTCCCGATCTGAATCGGTTTCTCGTCCATCCGATTGAAGACGCACGAGCCGACGCAGAGCACCTCGACGGGACAGACGCGGGCGCAGCTCATCCCGAGGATGTTCTGGTCGAAGATGGTGCGGGCCGAACCCTCGACGTTGCCCGTGCCAATCTTCCGGATGAACTCCGGGATGTTGATGGCGGTCGGGCACGCCTTGATGCAGGGCGCGTCGAAGCAGTAAAGGCAGCGGTTGGCCTCGGCGGCAGCCTCACGGTCCGAGTAGGGCGGCTTGAAGTCCGCGAAGTTCGCTTCGCCCCGGTCGGGGGCGAGGGCCGTGACGCCTGCACCTGGCGTCGAGGGGGTGTCTCCGTGCGTGCTCATCGCGCCTCCATGCCGGCGTGCCCGGCGGGGTGGGACCCGCCGACGACACGACACCGTCGAACGTAGACGACCTTCGGCGATCCGACAAGCGCACCTTCGTTCGTCGCCGTTCGTCGCTGCGAGCCTCGCCCGCGCCGCCTCGGGTCACCTCGCGCCTTGCGACCTCGCGCGGAAACGTCGATGATGTCGCGGCGAGCCGCCGCTCGCCTGACGACGGAGCCCCATGACGCCGCTTCTGCCGCCGCACCTCGCCGAGATCCGCGCCGAGCTGCACCGTGACCTGCTGATCTTCGCGGGACGCGCATGTTCGCCGGTCAGACCCCTCGCGCCCGAGGAGGCCGAGCCACAGTTCGACGTGCTGGCCTCCCGGGTGCTGGCCTGGCAACGGGCGGTCGTGCCGGCCTACGACGCGCTCGCGGTGGCGCTCGGCTCGGACACGCAGGACTGGCGGACGGCGCCGCGCGTCCCGACCGCGCTCTTCGCCGAGCTCGACCTGTGCTCCTTGCCGCCCTCCTCGGCGGACCAGG
>SYAK01000172.1 GCA_005788935.1 Pseudomonadota bacterium | reverse complement strand
TCATCCGCGGCGAGGCGCTCGCCGACAGCCTCGCCTTCACCGAGCCGCCCGCAGACGCCGAGCTGCGTGAGGACGCGATCGACGGGCGCGCGCTGCGCCTCGGCCTCGCCCGCGCCTGACGCAGGGCCCGTTGCTCCCTGTTGCCTGCGGGGGCTGGCGTTTGGCCAGCCCTTGCCCTAGGGTGTCCGCATGCTCGCCATCATCAGCGACATCCACTCGAACTACGAGGCCCTGACGACGGTCTACCGCTGGCTCGACGAGCACCGGGTGGACGACGTCATCTGCCTCGGCGACGTCGTCGGTTACGGCCCCGAGCCGAACATCGTCTGCGACCTCGTGCGCGCCCGCTGCAAGGTCACCCTGCTCGGCAACCACGACGCGGCCGTCATCGGCGCGATGGAGACCGATTACTATCGTGACTCGGCGAAGCACGCCATCCAGTGGACGCGGCGCGAGCTGTCGGACGAGAACTTCCACTGGCTCTTCGGGCTGCCCTTCACGCACGCCCGCGGCGACCTCGGCTTCTTCCACAGCGCGCCCTTGCGCCCGTCCCGCTGGGCCTACGTCGTGCAGGAGTCGGACGCGCAGCTGCACATCGACCACGGGTCGCTGCCGAAGCTCAAGCGCTGGAACTTCGTCGGTCACAGCCACCTGACGTCCGCGTTCTCGCTGGGTCCGAAGAAGGCGCAGGCGATGCGCGGCGAGGCGCTGAGCCTCGACGGAGAGCTGAAGGCCATCGTCAACGTCGGCTCGGTCGGGCAGCCGCGCGACCGCGACCCGCGCCTCTGCTTTGGCCTGTACGACAGCAACTTCGACACCTTCCGGCACGTGCGCCTGCCCTACGACATCCAGAGCGTCGCTGCGAAGATCGCCAACGCCGGTCTTGATGCCGGCTTCGCGCGCCGCCTGTTCGAAGGCCGCTGACCGAACCCGTGCCGCGCTCGCTGGCCGTTCTCGCTTGACGCGCGCCAGCGGTTGCGAAACCCTTCGGTCCGCGAGGGTTGGTAGCTCAGCCGGTAGAGCACCGGACTTTTAATCCGATGGTCGCGGGTTCGATCCCCGCCCAACCCACTCGCTTCGGGACCGCGACTGCGCGCGGCTCGCGTGCGCTGCGACCCTGTTCAGCCGCCCGTGATGACGTTGCTCGAGCCCGTCGTGAGCTTGCCCTTGCCGCCGCAGTGCTGCTGCGCATCGTCAACGCGGTGGGCGGCCTTGCCGTTGATGAAGACCGACCCCGAGCCCGCGGTCGCCTTCCACATGTTCGGGCCGCAGCACGCCGCGTGGACGCCGATGTCGTCCTTGCGGATGGCTGGCAGGCTGTTGACGTTGACGTTGGGGGAGCCGACGATGGCGGGCCCCTTCGCGGGGTGCGGGCAGCCGGGGCAGCCGTGGGCATCGCCCGGGGAGTCGACCTCGCCGATGTCGGAAACACGACCTTGCTTGGGCACGGGGATCTCCTGATGGCCTCGGGCGCGGCCGGGTGCGACCGCGGCGCGACACCGCCCGTGCGACGTCGCGCCCCGACCCGGCTCCACTATGCGGCCCCGCGTCGGCCCGTGTCAACGCGCTGGCCAGAGGTCGCAGTAGTCGCCAGTGGCAGGACGGCGTCATCGTGGGGCACCGAGGCGTCGCTGGCCACAGGCGGGCCGCGCCGGCGTTCGACATCTGCCCGCTTCCGGGCTAGCGTCCGACGCATGAGCGCGTGCGTCATCCTCACCGTTATCGGCCCCGACAGGCCCGGGCTCGTCGGACAGCTCTCAACCGCGATCGCGGACGCCTCAGGGTCCTGGCAGGAGAGCCGAATGGCCCACCTCGCTGGCCAGTTCGCGGGCATCGTCGAGGTCGCCCTCCCGCGCGCGTCCGTCGGGACGCTGCGGGCCCGCCTCGCCGCACTCGACGGGCTCCAGGTCACGGTCACCGAGGCGGCCTCCGCTCCGAGCGCCGTGGCACACCGCGTCGGGCGCCTGACCTTCGTCGGACAGGACCGCCCCGGGCTCGTCCAGGCCATCTCGCTCGCCCTCGCCGACGCGCAGGTCAACGTCGACGAGCTCGAGACGCGGACCTACGGCGGCGCCATGTCGGGCCTCACGATCTTCGAGGCGCGGGCCGAGGTCCGGCTGCCGGCCGAGCTGCCGATTGCACGCCTCCGCAGGACCCTCGAGGGGCTCGGACGGGATCTCCTCGTCGAGGTTCAGCTCGACGAGAAGGGCACCTGAACGGCGTCAGGTGCCCGCGCCTCTCGGACGCCAGCTGGCTCAGTTCTCGTCGGCGTGGGCCTCCCAGACCTTCTTCGCGTGGGCGAGGAAGGCGGGCGGGGCCTTGCCGAAGTCGGGCTTGAAGGTACCGCCGACGCGCACCCCGTTGCCGGGGTCGACGCGCGACTCGCCGCGGAGCGCGTACTTCTGCGGGCCCTCGAGCATGATGAGCTTCATCGTGTTCGGCGAGACGTCGCCGCCACACCCAAGACGGTAGGCGAAGGTCAGCTCGGCCTCGCCGTCATCATCGAGGTCGGTGACGCCGATGGCGCCGTCGACGAAGTCCGCCGTGAGATCGAGGGCACAGGGCGCGACAACCTCCCGGATATCCTCGATCTTCTTCCAGGTGTCGCCGATCATGCGCAGCGTCGTGACGTAGAGCGCGCGGCTCGTGTGCGCCTCGCCGCGGGCCTGCCCGGTCTTCGTGGCGGTCGCGAAGACCGCGACGTGACCGAGGCCTCCCTGCATCCAGCCGAGGCTGCGGACGACCTTCAGGTCGGCCTTGCGGTCAAGCTTTGGCTGGACGTCGTCCCAGGTGATCCCGGGCGGAAGATCGCCCGAGGTGTCGACCTCGACGGCGGGGTCGTGCGCGCGGACCGGCGAGGCCGCGGCGAGAGACAGGGCGACGAGCGGGGCGGCGAAGCGGCGCAAGGGAGACCTCCAGGTGACGGGTGCGACGTGGACGTGGGGTGCGAGTGGGTGGCCCTAGCAGAGACCGGGGCGCGTGGCCAGCGCGACCCAGCGGCGGTCGGCGGCGGTCAGCGGCGGTCAGCGGCGGTCGGCGGCGGTCAGAGGTAGACCGGGGGCTGGCCGCGACTTATCGTGCCGCTGCTCGGATCCCCCCTCCCGCCGGAGCCCCGCATGGACACCCCCTGGACCACCACCACCCTGCCTGGCGCACACGTCGCTGGCGCCGAGACCTTCCTGCGGGTGCTGCTGGCCGGCCCGGAGGACGGGGCACCGGTCGTTCTGCTGCACGGTTTTCCGGAGACGGCGACCGTGTGGCGCCACCAGATCCCGGTCCTCGCCGAGGCTGGCTACCGCGTCATCGCGCCGACGCTGCGGGGCTATGCCGGCTCGAGCCGCCCACGCGGGCTCGCCCCCTACCGACTCGACAGCCTCATCGGGGACGTGCCGGCGCTCGCACAGGTCCTGGGGATCGGCCCCGTTCACGTCGTCGGGCACGACTGGGGTGGGGCCATCGCGTGGGAGCTGGCTGCGCGCTGCCCGGAGCACGTGCGGACAGTGACGGTGCTGAACGCGCCGCGGGCCGACGTGCTGCGGCGCGCGGGGCTGTCCTCGCTCGGGCAGCTGAAGCGCTCATGGTACATTCTGGCGTTCATGCCGCCGGTGCTCGGTGAGGCGCTGCTCGCGCGCATCGGCCCGCGGCGGCTGTTTCAAGGGACGTCGGCGCCCGGGACCTTCGGCGAGGCCGAGCTGGCCGAGGCTGAGGCGGCGTGGGCCGAGCCGGGGGTCAGGACGGCGATGCTGTCGTATTATCGGGCGAACCTCCGGCCGCCGGCCTCGCGGGCGCTCCGCGTGGCCGTGCCAGCCCTCCTCGTGTGGGGGGAGGCCGACGTGGCGCTCGGGCCCGAGCTCATCGCGCCGACGCTCGCGACCTGTGACGACGCGCGCCTCGTGCGACTGCCCGGTGTCTCGCACTGGTCGCCGGCCGAGGCGCCCGACGCGGTCAATGCGGCGCTGCTCGAACACCTCGGCGAACACGGCGGCCCGGATCGCTGGGTCTACCGCATCGTGCGTCCGGGCGCCGATCCGACCGCCCCGAGCCCCCTCGACCGCCGCGACGGCTTCATCCACCTGTCGGCCCGCGGACAGCTGGCCGGCACGCTCGCGGCACACTTTGCCGGCGTGACGGACGTGTCGCTGCTCACCATCGACCCGGGTCGTCTGCCACCTGGCGCCCTGCGTTGGGAAGCCTCACGCGGCGGGCGGCGCTTTCCCCACCTGTACAGCGCCCTGCCGCAAGGGGCCATCGTCGGCACGCTGGACCCGGATGTGGTCAGGCCCGGCGGCGCCCCGGCCTGATACGAGGCCGAGGCATGGGCTCCTCGGGCCGAATCATGCGAACTGCAATCGTTGCAACTGAAAGGATGATGCGCCCATGGTCGACCGCCGGACCTGGACCCCGCCCGACGCACCGGCCCGCGCGACGCGGGAGCGCGTGCCAGGCGCGCTCGGTGGAAGCCGGCTCTTCGAGTTGCCAGCCCTCGCCGAGCTGCGGGCCGAACTCGAGGCCTTCGCTGGCGGTGCGACGGCGCTCGCGCTCGACGTGGGCTTCGACGACGGGCGGGTGCTGCTCGCGGAGGCGCGCGCGGCGCCTGAAGTCGCGTGGCTCGGGGTCGAGCTGCGGGCGCGGCGTGTGGCCGAGGTGCGGGCGCTGGCGCCCCCGAATTGCCTGCCGCTGCGGCTTGACGCGCGGACCCTGCTGGCGTCGGGGCGCCTCGACGGGCAGCTCGGGCGCATCGACGTACTCTTCCCGACGCCGGCCCTGAATGGGCGCCATCTCCTGTGGACACCGGCCTTCGTGGCGGATCTGGCGCGGGCGCTGGCGCCAGGTGGGGTGCTGACGGTGGCGACCGACGTGCCGGCGCTCGCGACGCTCATCGGCGAGCTGCTGGCCGCGTGGCCGGACGCGGTGCCGCCTGCGCGGGGCCCCGTGCAGTCGCGGCGTGAGGTCGTCTGCGCGCGTGACGGCATCCACGTGTGGTGGGCCTCGCGGTCGGCCCCGGAGGCCGCGTGACGACGCTCGTTATCGCCGAGAAGCCGTCGGTCGGGCGCGACCTGGCCCGGGTGCTCGGGGCGCGCGGGCGAGGCGAGGGGGTCCTCGAGGGGCCGGACCTGCGCGTCAGCTGGTGCGTCGGGCACCTCCTCGAGCTCGCCGACCCGGAGCGCTACGACCTGGCCTGGAAGCGCTGGACCGAGGCCACCCTGCCGATGCTGCCACCCGCGTTTGTGCTGTCGCCGCGGCGCGACGCGGGCAAGCAGCTCGCGGTCCTCGCCCGGCTCATGAAGGCGCGCGACGTGACACGGATCGTCAACGCCTGCGACGCGGGGCGCGAGGGCGAGCTCATCTTCCGCTACGTCTGGCAGCACGTCTTTGGGGACCGGCGCGGGCCTCCCGTCATGCGCCTCTGGATCGCGTCCCTGACGGACGAGGCCATCCGCGACGGCTTCGCGCGGCTCCGCCCGGGCGCTGCCTTCGAGCCGCTCGCGGCCGCGGCGCGGTGCCGCTCCGAGGCCGACTGGCTCGTCGGGCTGAACGCGACCCGCGCGATGACGCTCGCGGGGCGGCGCGGCGGTGGCGAGACGCCGCTGCTCAGCGTCGGGCGGGTGCAGACGC